>RDXA01000367.1 GCA_004292705.1 Sphingomonadales bacterium
GTCGATTATGACAGCCTTGTCGGGCTTTGCGCGCAACTTCCTCACTCTTTCGCTCGCGCGCATGGGTGTGGGTGTGGGCGAGGCGACGGCAAGTCCGACCGCTTACTCGCTGATTTCGGACTATTTCCCGTCGCGCCAACGCGCGACTGCGCTCGCGGTCTATTCCTCGGGGCTTTACATTGGGGGGGGTGTATCGCTGCTGATCGGAGCCAACATCTCCAAATGGTGGGATGCCGCGTACCCTGAGGGCGGATTCGGCGGTCTTGTCGGCTGGCAGGCGGCCTTTGTCGCCGTCGGGCTGCCGGGGGTGTTGCTGGCCATTTGGGTAGCGTCGTTGCGCGAGCCCGTGCGTCAGCCCGACGCGGCGAATGGCGAACGCCATCCCTTGATCGATTTCTTCGTCGACCTGTCGATGCTGCTGCCACCGTTCACTGTTTATCACGCGCTGCAGCGGGGCGCGAAGGCGGTGCTGGTCAACCTCGCTATGGCCGGAGCGATGACCGCTTTTGCGCTGGTGATGATCAAGCTGACCAAGAACCCGCAACAATGGGGCGCGATCGCATTCGGCTACTATGCCGTGTTCTCTTGGGCCTCGACCCTGCGGCGCCATGATCCAGCGACATTTCAGCTTATCTGGGGGACTCCGGCCTTCATTTGCACGGCGCTGGGATACGGACTGGTATCGCTTGGCGCCTATGCGCTTGCGTTCTGGTCGGCTGCTTATGGCGAAACCGTGTTGGGGCTGCCCAAGAGCCAGCTTGCGTTTTGGCTCGGAGGCTGCGGCGCTACATCGGGTTTCCTTGGAGTTATTCTCGGTGGGCGCATGTCCGACTGGCTGCGCTCACATAACCCTTCCGGCCGCATCCTGGTCATCATGTTCGGCATTCTGGCACCAATCATTCCCATCTGGGTAGGCTTCACCACTACGAGTGCAGTGTTGTTCTACGTGATGAATTTCTTCGCCGGGATGTTCGCGGCAACTGCGCTGGGTGCAGCAGCAGCGACGACACAGGATCTCGTCCTGCCGCGGATGCGGGGGACCGCGACGGCCTCGTTCTTCCTCGCCACGACGCTGGTTGGGCTGGGGCTTGGGCCGTTTATGGTCGGAGCGATCTCCGATCTGAGCGGCAGCCTGCGGATTGGCGTGCTTTCGCTGATCGGTGTCGCACCAATATCATTGGCGTTGCTTGTGTTTGCCTATCGCGCGCTGCCCATGGCCGAGGCGACGCTGGTCGAGCGTGCACGAGCAGCATCAGGCGAGTGATCGCGGGTAGAGGCACCGCCTCCACCGATTGATCCTGACGAAGCATCCTCCGCTGGGGCTTGGAGCTAGACCTCGCTTACGTAACCGCGGTTGTTTGAGAGAAGCACAAGGCTTTCGGGCGCGACCTTTTCGCCGTCATGAAAGCCCCCATATCGGCACAACGCCAGTCTGCTTTTGTGGGCTGCTTTGTTTCATAGTTGAGGCAAGGCGACTGAGAAACCAAGCAAGGTTCGGACTGAGGTTTTCCTGAGACGGTTGTGGCCCGCCGCTGACCTGGTGCACTCGTCCCTTGCCGCAAGGCTTGCACGCGCTTGCTTTGGTCTCGCTCGCTGGCGTTGTATCCACCAAAGGCCCCGGTTCGGACATTTTGCGGTGCAGGGACCGAACATTTCTGCGCGGCACAACAAAAAAGGGGCCGGATCGCTCCGGCCCCTCTTCGTGTTCCTTGGGAACCGTGACTTACATGCCCGAACCCGGGCCGTAGGTCACTTCCACGCGGCGGTTCTGCGCTTCGCGCACACCGTCTGCAGTCGGAACCCGCGGCTTGGCTTCGCCGAAGGCCTGGCCGGTGATCCGGGCACCCGGGATGCCGCGGCCGGTCAGGTAGGTGCGAACCGCCGTGTTACGACGATCAGCAAGCCCTTCGTTGTACTTCGCGCTACCAGCACGGTCGGTATGACCGGCCAGCATCACGCTCGCAGTGCCGCAGTTTGCATAAGCAGTGACGGCGCTATTGAGGATGCCAGCGGCTTCCGACGTGATGTCCGACTTATCAAAGTCGAAGAACACAATGTACGGACCCACGTTGCACGGCGCCTTCGGCGGCGGAGGGGGCGCCGGAGGCGGCGGGGGCGGCGGGGGAGGCGGCGGCGGACCCGGAGGCGGCGGGGGGGCCACAACCGGTTCTTCACCACCGAAGTTGTATGTAATCGAAGCCAACAGCGAATGGGTGCTCAGGCTCGATTCCAGCGGACGGCCAATCGTGTCAACGATCCCGATGTCGGGAACGTTGAAGTAACGATACTTCAGACCGACATCCCACGACTTGCTCAGCGGTGCACGGATGCCCGCAAGCAACTGCCACGCGAGACCAGTGTCGGAGTCGTCGTAGGCGCCGGGACCACGAACGTCGAAGTTGGCGTTCATGTCGACGCGAGCGATACCGATGCCGCCGCCAGCGAAGGCTTGCAGCCCGTCATCCGAACCGAAATCAAACAGACCATTCAACATGAAGCTGAGCGCGTTGATTTCCCAGAGCGCCGGGGCGGTCTGGTTGGTCAGTCGACCATTGCGACCGCCGGGCAGGCCGATCGGGTCGATCTGAAGGCCTTGACGTCCTGCAGCGACTTCGTCGACGTTGGCGGCACGATAGCTCGCTTCCGCTTCAAGACGGAACGCGCCGAAATCATGACCCACGGCAGCGCCGAAATCAAATCCGGTGTCGTAATTGGCCCGAGCATCATCGGCCACGCCGTTGACGTCGATGTCCTGGTCTTCGACGATCATCACGCCGCCATCACCTTGGATATACCATTGGCCGTCACGGGCCATGGCAGGTGTGGTCAGCGCGGTCGAAGCCATCGCCATTCCTATGACGAGTTTGCGCATTTCCAAGTTTCCCCTTTGCATTAGACTTGAGGCACGGAGTGTCTCTATCTTTTCCCCTTGCGAGAGGCAAGCAATCAATGCCCTTTTGGTGTTGCAAGAATGTCGCGCTGAGCCCTTTTGGGCAAAAATGTACCGGCAAGAGGCACGAAAATCCGCCATTCTGACGTCTTAACCCGCCGGTGTGCCGAGTATCCCAATTGCCAGCAGCGCCTGAATCAGCTCCGCCAAAGCGGCCCTTGCCTCGGTGTCGATGGTGACTCCGCCGGAGGGAGCCGAGGGTGCGATGGCCGGTCTCCACTGCGAGCGGAAAACCAGTAGCCGGCCAGCGTCTCGGTCGAAGATCTGCATGCCTTCGGTGGGGACCACAAAGTGCCAATCGCCACCGACTCGGACCGCGATTCGGCCATCGTGTCCCGCCCAGACGCCGGTAGCGGTGGCAAGAATGCGGAAGCTTTCGCCATCATCGACGGATGCGGGTGGTGTGGACCGTGAGGCTGTGACGGCGCGTGCGTGCAGGGCATCGAGCAAGCAAAGTGCCTGATTGACGAAGAACTCTTTTTGCGACTGGCCTGCGATCAAAAGAGGAAGGCCAAGCGCTGGAGTGGCGGCGGGAAAGGCAATCGGTTCGGACATGACAGTCTCCCGGATGTCAGGGCAATGGTGCAAGCAGCAAGGGCGGCGAACGATCGAATGTGCCTACCTGCCTGACCCAAAGGGCTGCAGAGCCATGTGCGGCAACAAGGCTTGCGCATTCGGATGAAGTGAGACGCAGAAGCGGGGCATCGGTCTGCCATGCGACATAAGGTGCATCGACCGGGCCATAGCCGACGAGGTAGGCTTCCCGCTCCTCGATCAGGGGCACTTCCACCCGGTCTTCCCACCGCCATTGGCCGCGGGCACGGCGGGTCCAGCGATAGGTCTTCGCGCCGTCAGCCTCGAACCCGATGCGCGGATGCACCGGGCAAAGTGGTCGGCGCGACAGACCCGCGTTCGCCAGCACTGCGGCGACGGTTTCGTTATCGCCTGTGCCGATGGCACCAAGGCGCGAATTTGCCAGTGGTGGCACCAATAGCGGATCGAGAGGAACGAGAGTGTCATCGATCAGGATACTGGGGGCTCCGGCGGGATGCCCAAGGAACGCGGCAAGCTCGGTGCCGCCGCGACCGCGCAGCAACCCCGAGAGGCGCCAGCGCCTTTCTCCCAAAGGCTGCGCACTCAGGAACTGCATCAGTTCGCCCCCGATCATGATGCGGTTGGCTCCCGCAGCAAGCCCGGCGAGGTCGGTATCAGCGAAATCGAGGTCGTCAGCAACGAGCTCGATCACCGCCTCGGCCTTGGGCTCGAACAGAACGGCTGCCGAGGCTTCCAGCGGGGCGACAAGTGCCCCCATGACGGCGCGCCGGTTGCCTGTGGTGCCAAGCTCGACCAGCTCGTCTGCCTGAACCGAGAACAGCGCGGCTCCGCGCCACGCCGGGTTCTGAGCCGAAGCAGCGGCGAAGATCAGCGGTTGGGCCGGGTTGCTGCCTGTCTCGGGCGGGAGTTCGGTCGCCATGAGCAAGGAAGGAGGAATGACCAGATCGGTCGGAGCCAGGTTCTCGCCGGGATCGCTGGGGCGCGCGATAGTTCCGGCGGGGGCGATTCGTTCAAGCTTGAGCGCTATGCCGCGGTCGAGCCATTCCCAGCTGCGTAGCAACCACTGTCCCGGTGTCTCGGGAAGGCGGACAATGGTGCCGGGCATGATGCGCGGGTCAAGCTGGCCGATGTGCCAGGTCACCGTTTCGTTCTGCCAGCGCGTGCGATTGGCGTTGTCATTGGCAAGCTGACGTGCGCCGCGCGCGGTCAGCGTTGCCGGCAGGTCTATCATCAGTTCGCGTCCGGAACTGCTGGCTCCTGCCGCGCGCTGCACGCCGGTCTGGTAATCACGATCTTCGTCGTAATAGCGCACTGCAGCTGGCCTTCGTACCGGGATGCTGCCGCGCCGCTTGTGCCGCGCCTCGCTGTGGTCATCGGTATCGAGCGAGAGCTGTTCGGGCAGCAGCAAGATCTCGCCTTGGGCCGTGCCAAGCGCCGCAATCGTCAGACCCTCTCCGCCCGACAGGCACACCAGCGGGATCACCTGATCGATCGCCGCAAGCGTTGACGCCAGCGGCCCGCCCTCGTCGGCAAAACCGCGGGCATGCGCAAGCGGCGGGGCAGCAGCGGGCTGCGTGGCATTGGGTGCGAGCTGGGCCAGCGATACTGACTGGTCGCCGCCGTCCGCAAAAATCTCGAAGCTCAGGGCTGGAATGCGGTTGCCGTAGTCGCCCAGCTCGAGGTTTTCGAAAACGACGTAGGCACAATCGCGGAAGGCAGGTGCGGCGTTACCCTTGGCAGCCGCAATCAGAGGATCCACCGGATCGTCGCCGAACCCGCGGTAGATCCGCAGCGTCCCGCCGACCTTGAGGTCGTCCAGCGCCCCGCGTAGCAGGTTACCATCGGCCCAGATCCGTCCGACCCGCGCGATCGGCGTGCTGGACAATGCCACCGCAAAGGATGCCGAATAGGCATAGGATGTGGTTGAAGGCTGGCCCTTGCGCCCCTTTTCCTTGCGTTTGCTTTCGATCAGGTCGGTTGACCAGATGACGGTGCCGGGAACGCGCATCCGTCCGAACTGCCGCGGGATCGGCTGCCCATAGCTTGAACTGCTGATCGACAGCTCGCGCAGGCGCGGCCCTTCGCGTCCTCCGGGGCGCAGGATGCGCGAATCGATCTGCTGACCGATCAAGGCACCGATCGAGGCACCGATAGGCCCGCCGATTGCGGTGCCGAGAGCGGTAAGTACCAATGTCGCCATGAGACTAACCTTCCGCAGGATCTGAAATGCGCCACGCCGCGCTGACCTGCCACGCCGGATCACGCGGCTGGCAAACAACGCGGCGCAGTCCGGCATGGGCATGGATGACATTCGCCGCGCCGGAGGCGATCACCAGGTGGTGCTGAGCAAAGCCGAGCGCGATCAGCAGTATGTCGCCCGGGCGGATCGGCCCTGCGGCGGCCAGGAGCCCCGATTGTTCCGCCAGCGGCAGCCATTGGTCGACGCCGAGGTTGCGCAGGCCATAGCCGCGCGGAACCGCCGCGTGTTTACCTGTCGCAGCCAGAGCCACACAGACCAGGCCGACACAGTCGAGCCCGTTCGCAGGATCACGGCCGTGCAGCCGGAACGGGCAGCCGACCAGACCGAGAGCGGCCTCGGCCAGCGCAGTGCCGGGGGCGTTCATGGCTGGCCGTAGCGGGCGAGCAGATCATTACCCGGCAGGAAAGGTTCGCCCCGGAAATTGGCTGCGTTGCCGAAGCGGCCAACGCAGGTGGTGATCGTGTGATCGCAGCCCTCGCGTAGTTCTGCCCGCGTGCCGAGCGGGGTTCCGGCGACCAGCGGTCGGTCAAGCACGAGCCAATCGTCGTCGGCATCAATCACGCCATAGACCACCCCGGTCTGCGGGCCGGCCATGAAACGCACGCGTCCTTCGAGATAGGTCTCGCCGTCGATCCCGGCGAACTGCACCCGGTTGGCATCAAGATCGACATCAGCCAGCACAAGTGTCGTCGTGAAGCGCATTGCTGAAAGCCCGCAACCCCGTCCGCAGAATTCGGCACGGCAGGTCGGACTGGTGCGCGGCACAAGGTCCTGTTCGAGCAGACTCTTGGTGGAGCGCAGCTCAGCGGAGAATTGGGACCGGTCATCCTCGATCTGTCCAATCTGCCCGGTGTACAGCGCGTGGTGTTCGAGGCTTGACCAGTCGACCGCACCGATCTCGATCGCAGCTTCATCGAACAGCCCAGCGGCCAGCTCCCATTCGCGGATCGAATCGTGGGTGAGCGCGCCCTGCACTTCGGCACTATCTTGGGAGAGATCAGCGGTCAGGTGTATCGCTGCCGGAATCATGCCGGGCGCCGCGAGGTGACGCATGCCGCCGAAGGTCAGATTACGATCGTGGCTGGTAAAGGCCAGCGCCGCGCCGTCGCGGCGATAGATGCGCCAGTAGGTCGCCACCGTGTCGAGCTCCCGGTCGAAGAACACGCGCATCAGGCGGTTTCCCGGATCTCGATCAGCGGCACCGAGGGCGCTTCCCCGGCGGCGAAGTTCAGTGTTGAAATGTCGAGTCGGTCTTCAGCGAAGCGCACCGGCACATCGAAGCGGAAGCCCGCGCGCACTTCGGCACCTGCGGGCGGGGCGGAGTGCAGGCGGACCACGCCCTTCTCGTGAAGCGTCCAATCGGTGCGGACCGCCCCTCCGACGCTTACGATCAATGTATCCCGGCGCGGACGCGTTATCGGGCGCACCTGCGGTTCGGTGCCGCTGCCATAGAATTTGACCAACTGGAAATCCGCCCGCAATCCGTCGCCGATCCCGATCAACTGGTCGAGCATGGTGGGGCTGCCGCTCATTCCGTTGGAACTGTTGTCGAAGGGATCCATCAACCGGAAACCGCGCGCCGGGCCGCGCCGTGCCCGGAAAAAGGCGATCAGGTCGGACAGCTCGCTCTCCGAGCGTATGCCGGGGCCGACATCGAAATGCAGCCTGGCATCGGCCCACAGGGCATTGCGCCGTTCATGGCCCGAAGCCGTCAGAGCGACCGAGGTCGAGAATTCGGGCGCGACCGATGCGGTTCTTCCGAGGGCAAATGGATAGAGCACATCGTCGAAGGGGTCCATGGCTTGCTCCGGAGCAGAAAGAAGGCGGGTGTAGCCATCACGGCAAACCTGCGGCAGCGCCCAGACATAGCGGCGGGCAATGCCGCGCGCGGCGGCCTCGTCGATGCCGCTGTCGATACGGGTCCAGAACAGTTCCGCGTCAGCCGGGTTGAGCACGAAGCCGGCAAGGTAATCCTGATCGGCAAGCGGGTAGCCGAGCCGGTCGTTGACAAAGGCATAGGCAGCGCGCCGAGCGGACTCTGCCCCGGCAGTCAGCCAGTCGTAATCTTCGAGCTGCAAACGATCGAACGCGGGGGCCGCCCACCCGGTGGGTAGGTTGGCGCGGTAAAGATCGGGCGTGGCGGGATCGAGGATGGTGGGCGTGAAGGCGAGCAGCAGCACCTCCGATGGCCCCTGTGCTGCGGCTCGTACAGCTGCAGTAAGGGTGGCGGTCGACTGCGCCAGCAATTCGCCCGCCTGATCAAGCAGGGCCTTGGCCGCCGCGTCGAGCGGGATGGTGACATCGGCAATGATCGGGGGGTTGCCGCCGAAGACGGACGTCGCGGCGACATCATAAAGGCAGATTTCACGCGCGGGCGTAACCCACCACCACGGCTCGCCGATCTGAAAGCGGACCGGCTGCCCCGCCTGCTCAAGCAGCGCCACAAACCGGCGTGCGACATCAGCCAACCACGCCATGGCTTGCGGCTGGGCGGGCGACAGCAGGGTCGAGGGCGGCACCCACCCGGTCAGTGCGGGTGCGCCGCTGGCGGTGCGCTGTTTCCAACTCCCGGGACAATAGGCATCGAACAACTCGTAGGAGAGCGACGCGATCACCTCGAAGCCCGCCACCTGAGCCAGCGTGAAGAAGCTGTCGTGCCAGCGTGTAGCTGGCGTGCACAGCGCGCCATCGGGGGTGGCATTGAGGCTGCCATCCGCTTGCCGCGCCAGCCGCATGAAATGGCTCATTCCGACATAGTGGACGATGTCCTCGCGGTACCCGAGTCCGGTGACCGCGCGCAGCAGCCGCGCCGGTGTCTGATTGTAGGCATCATCATACGCGGTGGCGATACGCTCGCCATGCGGAGGGACCAGAACGTCCCCGAGCTCGATCATCGCGCGCGCACCGTCGGTGCTGATATCGGACACGACCACTGAGCCTTCGAACAGAGTGGGCAGGGGTGCGGCGCTTCCTGACGCGTAATCCGGCGCAACCAGCGAGATGAACAGCCGGTCGATGTCGCGCGGGTAGATCGGCTCGCCCGGCAGGCCGTAACCGCTTTCGAGAGTTGAAAAGGGGAGGGTGATCTGCGCATCGGTCGGCGTGCCCTGCGCGTAATTCCACAACCGGACATACCAGGTGCGCGGGGCGCCTGCCGCGTCCCGCCCCTCGATCGTCAGGGTCGGCCCGTTCGGCTCATCGAGCGCAATGATCCCGTCCGATTGCCAGCGGAAGCTCAACGTCGTGTGCGCGTAATCGCGGTCGGTTGCATAGGCGAGCAGGGGATGATCGAGCGTATCGGCACTCTCCCAGATCAGCCCGACCAGCTCGCCCGCATGGTGCAGTTCGACATCGACCCTCAGCGCGTCCGGCCCGGTCGTCACCACCGAGGCCATTGCAGGGCGCGGAAAATTGACGGTCCAGAAGCGCGGATCGAAGCGCTGCATGAAGGTGCTTTCCTGCCCGCGGCGTTCGCGGGCCAGCCAGAATGCCATCGCTGTTTTCCTTGCTCAGGACTGCTGGAGCGCGCGGCGCACGGCGCTCGCAATCTGGCGTGATGAGCGTTGCATCGCGGTCGGCGCGGCCTGTCCGCGTGGGGCGGCAAGCTGGATCGCGACCCGCACCTCGCGGCCCGGCGCGGCCTGGCCGGTCTCGATCCGCCCGGCAGCGGTGGGCACGAACACCTCCGGCCCGCGCTCGCCCACCAGATAGGCTCGCCCCGGCGCAACAGGGCCGCCGGTGGCGCGTCCCGGCAGGCCGAACAATGCGCCGATCGTCTCTCCCAGCAGATTGCCGAGACCGCCGCCGCCGCCATTCGATCCGGTGCCGAACAGGCTGCCGATGCCCGATTGCAGCGCATAACCCGCGATTTCGGCAAGGGCGCTGAAGGCGACGCGCTTGAGGTCGTCAAAACCAAGGCTCCCACGCCGCAAGGCCGCGAGCAGTCCTTTCTCCAGCACATTGCCGGCCCGTCCGAACCCGTCGGTCAGCGAGCCATCGAGCGAGCGGCGCATCGCTTCGACATCGCTGGCAAAACCATCGGTGCGGGCGCGCACATCAATCACCAGTTCTTCGAAATTGTCAGTCATTGTGCGTCGCGCTCCATCATGCAGGCTATCATTTCGCGGGTGGGCGGGGACGCGGTGGCGTCGTCGTCAGGCGCGCCGAGCGCCATTGCCAATTCGGCCGGGGTGGCGCGCCAGAACTCGGCCGGACGCCAACCCAGCAGGCGCGCGGCAAGCGCACACCAGCGGGCGGCGGCATCGCCGAAGCTGGGCATCATGCCTCGCCCTGAAGCACCTGTGCGAGCACCGCGCGCACCGGGCCGGTGGCGCCAACCAGCCCCATCGCCAGCACTGCCTGCCCAACTGCGACCCGTTCGGGCCGGCTCTCGGCCGGCAGGCAGTGCCACAGCAGCGCGGTCATCTCGTTCAGGGTCAGCGCGCCGCCTGCCGCGCGTTCGACAAGCGCGAACAGCGAGCCGAGTTCCGCCTCGGCCAGCACCAGGCTTTCGAAGCTCGGCCGCAGCACAAAGGCCACGCCACCCACAAGCAGCGTCGCCTCGCCGCGGAGGGCATTCGCCGCAGCAGTCATGCCGGGATCACCGGGCCGGAACTTTCGAGCTGGAGCGTGTAACTGCGCTCCCCGTTGAAATCCCCGGCATAGTCCAGCCGCTGGACGAGGAACCGCCCGCGCAGCTTTGCGCCATCCTCGAACGAGAGTTCGTAATCGTCGAGGGTCCCTGCCAGCGCATGGGCGCGCACCATGTTCTCGGCAGTGCTGCCGAGAAAGATTCCCGCTGCACTGACCGAAACCGAGCGGGTGCCCGCGCCTGACAGGAGATCGCGCCAGCCGCCCGATTGCTTGTGGGTGACAACCACTGTGTCGCCATTGATCGACATTTGCGTGGTGCGGAGCCCCGCGATGGTCTGAAAAGCCGGCGGCGAGGCCCCGTCGGCGATCTTAAGCAGGAAGGCGGCGCCGGATTGTGCGGGCATGGGCTTGGGCTCCTTAAAGCGGTTCGAAAAGGCGGAAGCGGTATTCAAGCAGTGCCCCGCGCAGGTTGTCCGCCCGGGCCTCGCTGCGCGAACGCAGAAAGCGGATCGAGGCGAGCTCAAAACCTGCATGGAATGGCGGCAGATCGAGCACCCGGCGCTCAATGGCGCCGATCAGCGCGGCATCGGCAGCGGTCTGATCGGTGCGGCTTTGCAGTTCGAGCGCGACCCGGATTTCGCGGCCGGGACGGTCCTTGCTGCCCCACTCGGTTGCGGCGCTGGCGGCGATGCCGAGCCACGGCGGCGTGGCCGAAAGCGGGGCCTCTTCCTCGATGGCGTTGAGCGCGGCCAGCGCCGGATCGACACGCAGCCAGGCGATCAGCGCGGCGCGCAGGTCATTTTCCATTGTGGGGGTCTCCCGACAGTTCGGGCCACAAGGCTGCAGCCGAATACCAATCCGCGCGCGTGGCACGGCGGTGGTGGGTGGCAGCGCGCTTGGCCGCGATCTGCACCCCGCGCGCGCGCAGGCGCTGGACCAGCAGGTCGGTGCGGGCGCCAGTCCGGATCATCCGAGCCGCACGTCGCGCCACGGACGCCACAGAGCGGTGACACTGGCAGGCGGCACCGCGCCGCTCTTGCCCTCGCGGTCACGGAAGTGGTGCGCGGCGAGGCGGATGATCCCGTGGCGCAGCGGCGCGGGCAGGCTCGTCCACCCAGGCGCTATCCCGACCTCCAGCTGCACTGCCAGCGCCTCCTCAGCAGAGGGGCGACGCAGCCGCACGCAGGCGCTGGGCCCGATCCGCCATTCGAGCGTTTCGGCAAGCGGAAGGAGGTCGGTGCGGGTCCCGTCTGCCGAGATCACCGCCCCAGCCGTTACCGCGATAACCGGTCGCGAGACCAGCTCCTGCCACTGGTCCGAGAGCGGAATGACCTCTTCCACCGTCTGGCGCAGCGGTGCCTTGCCGGTGAAGGCTTCGCAGATCGTCACACTGGTATCGAGCAGGCCGGCCAGCGTTGCGTCATCATTGGGGCGGCTGATCCCGAGCCAGTGCTTGAGCTCCGCCAGCGCAGGCTCACCCGCCATGGGGGGCTGCACGATTGTCCGCTGCATCGCGGTGTCTCCCAGAATGTGATCGGAAAAAGATGCGCCCGCATCGCGCTGTTCAGGCGGGAGGAACGGCCTGAGGCGATGCGGGCGCGAGAGCCCGGCGGCGTGGCGCGAAGGGGGAACACGCCCCCGCCGCCGGGAAACAAGATCTGGCCTCAGGCCTCGATCTTGAGCAGCTTGATCGCGTTCGAATCCAGTACCTTCCCGCCGATCCGCTTGGTCGCATAGAAGTGGACAAAGGGCTTGTTGGTGAAGGGATCGCGCAGCACCTGGGTGGCGCTGTGTTCGGCGATCAGATAGCCGTGGCGGAAGTTGCCGAAGGCAATCGGGAAGGTGCCACCGGCGACATCGGGCATGTCTTCGGCCTCGATCACCGGATAGCCGAGCAGGCGGTCGGGCTGGCCTTCGACCAAGCCGGGCTGCCAAAGAAAGGCCCCGTCGACCGTCTTGAGTTTGCGCACACTCGCCAGCGTTGCCGAGTTCATCACGAACACCGCCCCCTGGCGATGTCCTGATTTGAGCGTGTGGATGAGGTCGATGAGCTTGCTATCGAGGCTGGTGCCGAGCCCGCTCGCGCTGCCCGTGCCGATGTACTGCGTCGTCCCGAATGCGCGCACCCCGTCCTCGGCGGTCGCCTTGGGCGCGGTCAGAAAACCCTCGGGCTGATTGACCCCGCTGCCCTTGACAAAGGCGCTGCCCTCGGCGCGGGCGAATTCGAGTGCGATCTCGCTGGCGAGCCAGGCTTCGATGTCGAAGGCTGCGTCATCGAGCATTGTCTGGCTGGCTGCGGGGTTGGCGTAGAGATCGCCGCTTGGCGGGGCGATTTCGGCGAATTGCGGGGTAGCAGTTTCGGGCCGCCCGGCGACTTCGCTGACCCAGCCCGAGGCAACGCCGCTGGTCGAAACCAGCTTGCGATAGCCCGAGGTGCCGGTTTGCACCACCTGGGCGATCGCCCGGATCGGGCTGATCTCGGCCAGCTGCGCGGCGATCACCGCATCGATCTGGCGCGGCACGGCAAAGCCGCCATCGGCCGGACTGACCGCGCTGATCGACTTGAGTTCGGTCTCGCGGCCGCGGCGCAAGTAGCCATCGACGAAGCTCTTGACCTCCGGCGCATCGCTGGCGCTTGCCGTCCCGCCCATCGCCGGACGGGTGGCGGCCCGGGCGACCTTGTCGAGCCGCGACTTCACTTCATCGACATCCCCGCGCAGGGCAGCGATGTCGGCTTCGGCCTGATCCTGACGGGCGATGATGTCGAAGCTGGCCTCCAGCGGATCGGCAGGGGTGGCGGCGGTGGCAATCGCGGTGGCGGTGGCTACGGCGGCGGCGGCGGCGGCGGCGGTGGCGGCGGCGGCGGCGGCGGGGGCGGCGGCGACG
>RDXA01000076.1 GCA_004292705.1 Sphingomonadales bacterium
CCGCGGCGGGCAGAGCTTCATCGTGGTACCGCGCATCTCCGACATGGCGGACATCGAGCAATGGCTGCGCGACAATGTGCCCGAAGTGAAGAGCGTCTCCGCCCACGGCCAGATGAGCCCCGGCGAGGTCGAGGAGCGGATGGGCGCCTTCTACGACGGCAAGTATGACGTGCTGCTATCGACCACCATCGTCGAAAGCGGCCTCGATATCCCGAGCGCCAACACCATCATCATCCACCGCGCCGACCGCTTCGGCCTCGCCCAGCTCTACCAGCTGCGCGGCCGCGTCGGGCGCGGCAAGCTGCGCGCCTATGCCTACCTCACCTACCCCGAGAATCAGGCCCTCTCCGAAGTCGCCGAAAAGCGCCTCAAGGTGCTCTCCGACCTCGACAGCCTCGGCGCCGGGTTCCAGCTCGCCAGCCACGATCTCGACATTCGCGGCGCGGGCAATCTGCTGGGCGACGAGCAATCGGGGCATATCCGCGAAGTCGGGTTCGAGCTCTATCAGGCGATGCTGGAAGAGGCGATCCTTGCCGCAAAGGCGGGCGAAATGGGCCTCGAACGCCCGCGCGACAAGCTCACCCCGCAGATCACGGTCGATGCCCCGATCATGATCCCCGAGGATTACGTCCCCGATCTTGCGGTCAGGATGGCGCTCTACCGCCGCCTCAATCAGGCTGAGGGACAGCACGAGATCGAGAGCCTCGCCGCCGAAATGATCGACCGCTTTGGCGATCTGCCGCAGCCCACGAAGAACCTGATCCGCCTGATCGAGATCAAGCATCAGGCTATCGGCGCCAATATCGCCAAGATCGACGTCGGCGCGCGCGGCACGCTGGTGACGTTCCACAAGGATGAATTCCCTGACCCGATGGGCCTGATCGCCTATGTCGCGCGCCTCAATGAAGGCGGGAAAGACACCGCCAAGCTGCGCCCTGACATGAAGCTGGTGATCAACCGCGCCTGGGGCGATCCGATGAGCCGCCTGAATGGCCTGTTCCAGCTGACCAAGGGCCTCTCCGGCATCGTGAAAAAGGCGGCGAGGGCAAAAAAGGCGGCTTGAAGCGCGCCGGTCAGACGCCTTCGAGCGCCTCGAGGACCGATCCGGCAGCCAGCCATGCCTCTTCCGCCGCGCTCAGGGCCTCGGCGGCGCGAGCGCGCTTGGTCAGCAGGTCCTGCATCGCTGCCCCTGCCTGCGCTTCCGGCTTGCTGCTGAGCACGAGAATGCGCTGATCCAAAGCCTCCAGATCGGCTGTGCATCGAGCCACCGCCGCCTCCGCCTTGCCCAGATCCGATTGGGCGGCGCGCATGTCAGCCACGGCGTTCGCACTGCGCTGACCCTTGCCCTTGCCGCCGCCGCGGTCACCCTTGGGCTGGTTGCGGCCGAGGATGAAATCGATGTAATCATCCATACTCCCCGCATATTCACGCGCTGTGCCGCCATCGACAAGCACGAGGCGGTCAGCGGTCAGTTCGACCATGTGACGATCGTGGCTGATCAGGATCACCGCGCCCGAATAGGCATTGAGCGCCTGAATCAGCGCCTCGCGCGCATCGACATCAAGGTGGTTGGTCGGCTCGTCGAGGATCAGCAGATGCGGCGCATCGCGCGTGATCAGCGCCAGCGCGAGCCGCGCACGCTCGCCGCCCGAAAGCTTGTCGACCCGCTGGTTCGCGCGCGGCCCCGAAAAGCCGAACCGCCCCAGCTGCGCCCGCACCGCGCTTTGCGATTGGCCCTCCATCGCGCGGTTCATCAGATCGAGCGGGGTATCCTCGCCCGCCAGTTCCTCGACCTGATACTGGGTAAAATACCCGACCTTGAGCTTGCCCGGCGCGTTCACCGCACCCTCTGCCGGGGCAAGCTGCGCCGCCAGCAGGCGGGCCAGTGTGGTCTTGCCGTTGCCATTGCGGCCCAGCAAGGCAATGCGGTCATCCGCCTCGATGCGGAAATTCAGCCGCTTGAGGATCGGGGGAGCCTCGCCATATCCGACCGCGGCCTGTTCCAGCGTGATCATCGGCGATTTCATCTCGGCCGGATCGGGGAAATCGAAGCTCAGCGTCGGGTCTTCCATCAGCGCGGCGATGGGCTGCATCTTGGCGAGCATCTTGGCGCGCGATTGCGCCTGCTTGGCGGTGGACGCGCGGGCGGAGTTGCGTGCGACGTAATCGCGCAGGCGCGCCGCCTGTGCCTCCTGCGATGCCTTGGCGGCGGCCAGCTGCGCGGCGCGCTCGGCTCGCTGTTTCTCGAACGCGTCATACCCGCCGGGGTACAGCGTCAGCTGCCCGCCCTGCAGGTGCAGGATGTGATCGACCACCTTGTTGAGCAGATCGCGTTCGTGGCTGATCACCACCAGCGTGGCGGGATAGGACTTGAGGAAGTTCTCCAGCCACAGCGTCGCTTCAAGATCGAGGTGGTTCGAGGGTTCGTCCAGCAGCAGGATGTCGGGTTCAGAAAACAGCAGCGCGCCGAGCGCGATGCGCATCTTCCAGCCGCCCGAAAAGCTGTCGACCGGGCGCTGCTGCATGTCCTCGTCAAAGCCGAGGCCGTTGAGAATCTTCGCCGCCCGCGCAGGCGCAGAATAGGCATCAATGGCGAGCAGAC
>RDXA01000368.1 GCA_004292705.1 Sphingomonadales bacterium
CTGCTCGACGAAGTCGCCGCCCATCTCGATCCCGTCCGCCGCGCCGAGCTGTTCCGGCGGCTGCGCGAAGGCCGCGCGCAGGTGTGGATGACCGGCACCGAACTCGCCCCCTTCGACGCCATTCGCGGCGAAGCGGCGATCTGGCGGGTGGTGAGCGGGGGTGTAGAGCGGGTCTAGCCGGGGCCTAATCCCGCTCAAGACCCCGTTCGCATCGAGCGTAGTCGAGATGCCTGCCCGGGTGTCTCGACTACGCTCGACACGAACGGCAAGTCAGTTACTCCACCGGCGGCAAGGCCCCCTCAACCTCGCCAAGCGTCGCACCCACCAACCGCTCGATCCCCTCGGCGGTGGGGTGGATGCGGTCGGCTTGGAACAGCTCGGGCTCGCGGTAGATATCCTCCAGCCAGAACGGGATCAGCGCTGCGCCATATTCCTTGGCCAGATCGCGATAGATCGCATCGAACTGAGCCTGATATTCTGGCCCATAATTGGGGGGGCTGCGCATTCCCATCAGCAGCACCGGCACCTTCTGCTCGCGGAGGACAGTCAGCATCTTGCCAAGGTTTGCTTTGGTCTCCTCGGGCGAAAGGCCGCGCAGCAGATCGTTTCCGCCCAGTTCCAGGATGAACAGCGCGGGCTTGGTGTTCTGCGCAGCGAGCGTGAATTCGATGCGTTGCAGCCCTGCCGCGGTGGTATCGCCCGAAACGCCAGCATTGATCACATCGGCGTTCACGCCCTTGGACCGCAGCGCTGCCTCCAGTTTCTCGGGGTAGGCATCCTGCGGATCGACACCGTAACCGGCAAACAGACTGTCCCCGAAGGCGACGATCCGCCGCTCCGGCCCCATGACCGGCACAGCAGGAAGCGCAGGCTTCCCGTCTTCGGCGATTTCGGCGGCGGGTACCGGGTCTTCGGCCGTGTCCCCGCAGGCTGCCAGCATGACCGCCATGGCCAGCAAAGCGGCCCCCGAGACCCCGAAATTCGACCAACCGCGCTTGTGCATCCGCGAGCCTTTCATACCTGTAGCTTGTTGCATCCCCCCACCTATGCCATCGGAACTCCGTGACAAGTCCCCCTCTCGCTATCAGCGCCCGCAACCTGACCCTGACCCTCGGCAGCAATGCTGCGCCGGTGACGATCCTGCGCGGGATCGATCTCGACATCGCGCGCGGTGAGGTGGTGGCCTTGCTCGGCCCGTCAGGCTCGGGCAAAAGTTCGCTCATGGCAGTGCTTTCGGGCCTGGAGCGCGCCAGCGGCGGCAGCCTGACTGTGGCGGGGGCGGATTTCGCTGCACTCAACGAGGACGGTCTGGCCGCAGCGCGCCGGGGGCGGATCGGGATTGTGCTCCAGGCCTTCCACCTCCTGCCGACCATGACTGCGGCAGAAAACGTCGCCACCCCGATGGAGCTCGCGGCAATGCCGGATGCCGCGCCGCGCGCGCTGGCAGAGCTGGCAGCGGTCGGCCTCGGCCATCGCACCGGGCACTATCCCACTCAGCTTTCGGGCGGCGAGCAGCAGCGCGTCGCCATCGCTCGGGCCACCGCGCCGCGCCCCGATCTGATCTTCGCCGACGAACCCACCGGCAACCTTGATGCAGCGACGGGCGAGGAGATCATCAACCTGCTGTTTGCCCGCCGCGCCGAAACCGGGGCGACGCTGCTGATCATCACCCACGACGCCAGCCTTGCCGCGCGCTGCGAGCGGGTTCTGACCATGGCCGACGGGGTGATTGTCTCGGACACGCGCCCCCTGCCCCTGGCTGCGGCATGAGCCTGCCGCTCAGGACGGCGTGGCGCATTGCCCGGCGCGATCTCAACGCGCGCTTCCGGGGGCTGCGGCTGCTGCTGGTGTGTATCTTCCTCGGCACCGCTGCACTCGCCGCGATCGGCACATTGACGAGCGCCATCGAACGCGAACTCGCGTCCAGCGGGCAGGAACTGCTCGGCGGCGATCTCGAAGTCGAGGTGTGGCAACGGGACCTGCGCCCAGACGAACGCACGGCGCTTGCCGAATATGGCACGATCTCCAGCGGCTACCGGATGCAGGCGATGGCGAGCACGCCCGAGGCGGCTGCGCCCATCGAGCTCAAAGCGGTGGACGCCAAGTGGCCGATGTTCGGCATGCTCACGCTGACCGATGGCCGCAAGGTCGGCGCGCCTTCCGGCAATGACGCATGGATCGCGCAGACTGCGCTGGAACGGCTCGGCATCAGGACTGGTGACAGCTTCAAGGTGGGCTCCATCACCCTGCGCGCAGCAGGCGTGATCAAGGACGAGCCGGATCGCCTCTCCGAAGGCTTCCAGCTGGGCCCGACGATCATTGTCGCTGAGGGCGTGCCCGCTGCGGCCGGGCTGCTGCAACCGGGGGCGCTCTACCAGAGCAAGCACCGCATCGCCTTTGCCAACCCCGCGCGTGATCCCGAGGCGGTCGAGGAGACTCTGACCAAGCAATTCCCCACCGCTGGCTTCGACATCCGCACCCGCGACCGTGCCTCTCCCGGGGCGGATCGTTTCGTCCGGCAGATGAGCGATTTTCTGACGCTTGTGGGCCTCGCAGCGCTGGTGATTGCCGGGATCGGGATAGCGGGCGGCGTATCGTCCTATCTCGACCAGCGCCGCTCCAGCATTGCGACTTTGAAGGTACTGGGGGCGACGTCGGGCGACATCGTGCGCATCTATGCCATGCAGATCGGCGTCGCGGCGCTGGCAGGCAGTGTGGCAGGCCTTGCGGCAGGCGTGCTGGTGACGCCGCTGCTCGCCAGCGCGCTGCAAGGCTTGCTCCCGGTGGAAAGCGGATTCCTCATTGCCCCGCCTGCCCTGCTGCTGGCAGCAAGCTATGGCCTGCTGGTGGCCTTTGCCTTTGCCGCTGCGCCGTTGCTACGGGCGCGGACCTTTCCTGCGATGGCGCTGATGCGGTCGGGCATCGTGCCGCTGGCGCGCGACAAGCGGGCGCTGCTGGCAACCGGCCTCGGCCTTGCCGCGATTTGTGCGCTGGCACTGATGACCACTGCGCAACCCATGCTTTCGGGCGGCTTCCTGCTTGGCGCGGGCGGTGCGTTGGTGCTGCTTGCGGGGCTTGGTTGGGCCATTCAGGCCCTTGCCCGCCGCCTGCCGCGCCCGGCCAACCCGCTCCTCCGTAGCGCGCTGGCCAATATTCACCGACCGGGAGCGCCGACAGGGGCCCTGGTAACGGCGCTCGGTTTCGGCCTTGCCGCCTTCGTGCTGCTTGCCGCCGTGCAGAGCGCGATTGATGGCAATATCCAGAGCCGCGTGCCGCAAGAGGCCCCTGATTACTTCGTGCTCGACGTGCCGGTGGCCAAGGAGCCGCGCTTTTTCGCGCTGATCCAGCAGGATTTTCCCAAGGCAGGCATCCGCACCGTGCCCACGATGCGCGGCGCTGTGCTGGCCTATGGGCCGAAGGACAAGATGGTCCGCGTTGCCGATCTCAAGGAGATCCCAGACGGTGCCTGGGCGCTGCGAGGCGAACGCGGGCTGACCTATGCTGACACCCTGCCGCAGGGCAACCGGGTGGTCGATGGCCAGTGGTGGAGCCCGTTCCACAAGGGCGAGCCGCTGGTCTCGGTCGATGCCGAATTCGCAAAGGCGGTGGGTCTGAAGGTCGGCGACTATCTCACCATCGGTATCCTCGGCGTGGAGCGCACCGCTCGGGTCGCGAACCTGCGAGAGATCGACTGGGAGAGCATGGGGTTCAACTTCGCGCTGGTGTTCAGCCGCAACGCGATTGCCGATGCACCGCACAACCTGTCGGCCACCATCGACCTGCCCGATGGCGCGGACACCGCCGCGCGCGGACGGTTGCTGCGGGCGCTGGTGAAGGAAATGCCGTCAAGTTCGGTGATCGAGGTGGGCGGCATTCTGGTCGAGGCGCGCAAGCTGCTCCAGCAGGTGAGCCTTGCCACGCTGGCGGCAGCGGCGGTGACGGTGCTGGCGGGCCTCGCCGTGCTGATGGGCGCGATTGCGGCGGCGCGGCAAGCGCGCACCTATGACACGGTCATGCTGCGGGTGCTGGGCGCGAGCCGGCGGCAGATTCTGCTGCTGCAACTGGCGGAATACGGCCTGCTCGCTGGCGTGCTGGCGCTGGTTGCGCTGGCGCTGGGCGGCGGCCTCGCCTGGGTGGTGATCACCCAGCTGTTCGAATTCGACTGGCTGCCCGATTGGGGCGAGGTGCTGGGCGTGCTCGGCCTTGGCGTGGCACTGGTGCTGGGCTTTGCATTGGCGGGCTCGCTGCCGTTACTTGGTGCGAAACCGGCGCGCGCGCTCAGGGAGCTTTAGCGCCCGGGCGCTGGTCCTCAGGCAAACACCTCTTCCAGCTTCTCCGCGCCGCCGCCGGTCACTTCGGAATGGAGCGCCGCAGTGAAGGCTGCGGCGAACATGATGTAGACGATCATCAGCGGGATGAAGAGCAGAATGCCGAGGAGGATGAGGCCCGCGCCGGCGGCCGGCCAGTCCTGCCCGGTAAAAACCGCTCCGAAAATCAGGAAAAACGGCACGCCAAGGATCATCAGCGAGATCGCGCCGAAGACGAGCAGCGCCAGCAGGATTCGCATCACCTTGCCGCGTGTCACCGCCCAGCTGCGCCGTACCGCTGCGAGCGGATTGAACACCTGATCGACCGCCACGACCGGGATCAGCACGACAAAGCGGCAGCCGAGATAGACCATCACCGGCGCAAGCAGCACGGCCAGCGAGCCCCCGAGCAGCGAACCGGCCGCAGCGCTCCCGAGGCTCGCCATGCCTACGATCCCGGCCATCGCCGTGACCAAGGTGAAATAGCCGAGCATCAGCAGCAGCGCGATGCCGAAGAACGGCAAGGCGCTCTTGAACCCGCGACTGACTGCCGCACCGAAGGCGGGCTCCTCAAGCGGCGAGGCCATCGTCACCATGGCCGCCTGCTGCGCCAGCACAACCACCAGATAGGCACCGTAAAACAACGCCATGAAGATGATCAGCCCAATGCTCATGCCGGTGATCGCCGCAGGATCCGCAAGCCCCGTATCAAGACTGGCGATGCCCGCAGCACCCATCACCAGCGTGCCGATGCCGAGCACGATTGAGGCGGCGATCTGGATCGCGAAAAACACAGCCCACACCCCGACCAGCTGCCAAAACCGCTGACGGAGCATGGCAAAGCTGGTCGAAAATACGCGTCCGATATCGATCATCTGCGCTCCCTGCGGTCATCCCCTTGCCGCGCGCACGAGAATGCACAGACCAAGCTCTTGGGGCAAACACAAAAAAGCCCCGCACCAACGGGTGCGAGGCTCCTTTGTGAAACGGTGATAGCCGCAATCAGAAGCGGTAACGCACCACGCCGCCATAGGTGCGCGGCGGGCTCGGATAGCCCGAAACCGTGCCGGACTGCGCCACACCATCGAAGTTGGTGAGGATGTATCGGTCATTGAGCAGGTTACGCGCGAAGGCACCGATTTCCAGCCCGTTGCTGAGTGCCAGCGTCATCGACGCGTTCACCAGATTGACCTCGCGGTCAAAGATCCGGGTGTTGCCCAGCGCGCGGTTGAAGGTCGGCAAGCCATTGTTGATCGGCGTGTTGCTTTCATGGCTGTAATCGACGCGGGTGATAAGCCGTGTACCGGCATCGCTCAGCTCGAGCGTATGGGTTGCCGAGGTGCGCAGGTTCCACTCGGGGATGCCGCCCACCCGTGCACCCGACAGGTTGCCGAGCACCGAACCGGGGAAGCTGTCGAACACCGGATCGAGGTAGGTTGCCGCGAAGGTGAAGACCAGATTGTCACTCGGCGAGATGGTGCTGTCGAATTCGAAGCCCTTCACCGACTGCTGACCCGCATTTTGCAGCGCAAAGCCAAGGCCCGTGAAGGCAAAGCTCTGGAAGCCCTCGATGGTCTGGTCGAACAGCGCGAGGTTGAAGCCGAAGCCATCCCACTGCGCCTTCATGCCGATTTCATAGACCTCGGCGTTCTCCGGCCCCGCAAAGCGCGTTCCGGTGCTCAGGTTCGGCGTGGCGAGGCCGGCATTGATGATCGCAGACGCCGGCGCACCGAAGGTCGAACCGCGCGGACCGGGGGTGTAATCGGTCAGCAGCGGGCGGCTGTCACGCGAGAGGTTGATCGAGCTCGCCTTGAAACCCGTCGCATAGCTCGCATAGACATTGACCTCGTTCGAGATCTGATAGGCGACGCGCAGCAGGTAGGTGAACTTGTCGTCGCGGGTGCGGCCCGGCTCGACCGCGTTCGGCACCACCGGGAACGGCGGCTGGAACTGCAGAGCCGCAAGGCCGAGCAGCGGGTTGACCGCCGGATTCTGCGCGGCCGCAAGCAGCGCAGCCTGATTGGCCGCCGGAAGCGCCTGGAACTGCGTCCGGTTGCGCACCGCGCCGCCGGTAGCCCCGGTGATGAAGGCATCGACCAGATTGATGTTCGCAAGGGGATCAAGCGCGCGGAAATCAACCGCGAAGTCCTTCTTGTCATCGGTGTAGTTGAAGCCGCCGGTGAAGACGAGGCCGTCAATCGGCTCGAAGTCCACGGTGCCGAACACCGACCACGAGGTGTTGTCCACCGCAAAGCGCTCCTGCGACAGGAAGCTTCCGCCGAAGATCGAGCCGAGCGGCAGGCCGAGGCCCGCTTCGGCGCCGCGCAGCCCGGCATTGCCGGCCGCGATCAGTGCTGCGGGCGGGGTGCCCGGAGGCGCGGAGCCAGCGGCGACCTGGATCGCGGCGAAGTTGCGGAAATCGCGGCCCACAGTCAGCGAGCTGTCCTGCCTGATCGATTCGTCGAAGTAATAGCCGCCGAGCAGGAAGTTGATCGGCCCGTCGAAGTCCGATGCAAGACGCAGTTCCTGCGTGAAGGTATCAACACCCTGATCGCGCGTTTCAACCGTGAGGTCGGCGCTGGTGAAATCAACGTCCTGCGAGAAGGCGTTGCGCAGTTCGCGATAGGCCGTGATCGAGGTCAGGGTCAGGTTGCCGAAGCTCCAGTCGAGCTGGCCCGAAAACCCGTAGTTTTCATTGGTGTTGACCGGCACGACATTGAGGAAGTTGTTGTCGCTGAAGAAATCGGTCGGGAACTGGCCGCCCACGCCGCCAATGGCAAACCGGGTAATGCCGCCGACGACAAGGTTGCTGGTCTGGCAGCACACTTCGTCGATCTTGCCGTAATCGGCGATCAGGCGAATCTTCACGTCGGCCGAGGGCTCAATGAGCAACTGCCCGCGCGCCGACCAGCGGTTGCGGTCGTTGATCTCGGCATTGTTGAGATTGACGATCCGGCCAAAACCGTCGCGCTGCTGATAGGTGCCGTCGATCGACCAGGCGATGTTCTCGCTGATCGGGCCAGTCACTTCGCCGCGCAGGAACACCTGATTGAAGTTACCGTAAACCGCTTCGACCTGACCGCCGAATTCGTATTGCGGTTCCTTGGTCACGACCGAGATAACGCCAGCCGACGCGTTCTTGCCGAACAGTGTCGATTGCGGGCCGTTCAGCACTTCGACGCGCTGGATCATGTTGAGGTCGGACAGAGCCGAGGCCGAGCGCGAACGGAACACGCCGTCGATGAACACGCCGACCGAAGGCTCGATCCCGAAGTTGTTGTCACCATTGCCGAAACCGCGAATGATGAAGGTCGTCGCCGACGAGGTCTGAAGCTGGCTGACGCGCAGCGAAGGAACCACAGTCTGGAGATCGAGCACGTCGCGGATTTGTGCGCGCTCGATGGTTTCACCGCTGGTCACCGAGACCGAGATCGGGGTTTCCTGCAAGGTCTGTTCCCGCTTCGAGGCGGTGACGATAATGACATTGCTGGCCTCAGGCGCCTCAGGCTCGTCCTGTGCCAGCGCGACACCCGGTGTGGCCAAAGCAAAAGTTGCAGCACCTGCAAGCAGGGTGAATCGAAATGCGCCGGCAGTGCCGGTGAAGGTCGAACGCATGGAAGCTCCTCTCCAAAAATCCCGCGATCCCGGCGCCCTGGGTGGGCACGCATCATCAAGATGCGCTCTCTCCCGAGATCGTGTGGCGAGCCTGATAAGCCAGTGCAACGTCAGCGACAAGCCGCAGACCCCCGTTATTCGGGGGCAATCCGGGTGTGTGTTGCGCAAGAGTCACACTGATTTGCGTCAGGATGTGTCAAGGCCAGCCCCCAAAGCTTGCCCCGGGCACGCGCTTGCGCTAGGCGCGCCGCGATGTTGCATCGCAGCACACGGTCGCAGCCACGGCGCTTGCCGTAGCGTCCCGCGCTGTCGCTAACCCGCCACAAACACTGCCTAACGCGGGTGCCCCGGAAGCGCCTCGCCCTTGTTCCCTGCTCCGGACAATCAGCGTCCGGCCTATTCATCGGAAGTTCCCGAATGTCGTCCGCCCTCAGAAATATTGCGATCATCGCCCACGTTGACCACGGCAAGACCACGCTGGTCGACCAGTTGTTCCGCCAATCGGGCACCTTCCGCGAGAACCAGCGGGTCGAGGAACGCGCGATGGATTCGGGCGATCTCGAAAAGGAACGCGGGATCACCATTCTTGCCAAGTGCACCAGTGTCGAATGGCACTCCGACAACGGTGATACCACCCGCATCAACATCGTCGACACCCCCGGCCACGCCGACTTCGGCGCCGAGGTCGAACGTATCCTCAGCATGGTCGATGGCGTGATCCTGCTGGTCGACAGCGCCGAAGGCGCGATGCCGCAGACCAAGTTCGTGACCGGCAAGGCGCTCGCGCTGGGCCTGCGCCCCATCGTCGTCGTCAACAAGATCGACCGCCCGGACGGCCGCCCGCAGGAAGTGCTGGACGAAGTGTTCGACCTGTTCGTCAGCCTCGATGCCGAGGACGAGCAGCTCGAATTCCCGGTGCTCTATGCCTCGGGACGTGATGGCTATGCCAGCGAAGACCAGGACCGCCGCGAAGGCAGCCTTGCTCCGCTGTTCGAAAAGATCATCGAGCACGTCCCCGCCCCCGGCCTCGATCCCGATGCCAAGTTCAGCTTCCTTGCGACGTTGCTTGACCGCGACAACTTCATGGGCCGCGTGATCACCGGGCGCGTGCAATCGGGCACGATCCGCGTCAATGATCCGATCCACGCCATCGACATGGACGGCAAGGTGATCGAAACCGGCCGCGCGACCAAGCTGATGAGCTTCGACGGGCTTGAGCGTGTCCCGGTCGAGATTGCGCGGGCGGGCGACATCATCGCGCTCGCCGGCCTCGAAAAGGCGACCGTCGCCAACACCATCTGCGACCCCAGCGTCACCGATCCCATCGCCGCCCAGCCGATCGACCCGCCGACGCTGGCGATGCGCTTTTCGGTCAATGACTCGCCGCTTGCGGGTCGCGAAGGCAGCAAGGTCACCAGCCGCATCATCCGCGACCGCCTGCTGCGCGAGGCGGAGACCAACGTCGCCATCCGCGTCACCGAGAGCGAAGACAAGGACGCCTACGAGGTCGCCGGGCGCGGCGAATTGCAGCTGGGCGTGCTGATTGAAACCATGCGCCGCGAAGGCTTCGAACTCGGCATCAGCCGCCCGCGCGTACTGTTCCGCGAGGAAGACGGCAAGCGGACCGAGCCTTACGAGACGGTCGTGATCGACGTCGATGACGAACACTCGGGCACGGTTGTCGAGAAGATGCAGCGTCGCAAGGCCGATCTCACCGAAATGCGCCCCTCGGGCGTGGGCAAGACCCGCATCACCTTTTCCGCCCCCTCGCGCGGGCTCATCGGCTATCACGGCGAATTCCTGTCCGACACGCGCGGCACCGGGATCATGAACCGGCTGTTCGAGAAGTATGGCCCCTACAAGGGTCCGATCGAAGGCCGGATCAACGGCGTCCTGATCTCGAATTCGGACGGCGATGCGGTGGCCTATGCGCTCAACATGCTCGAAGAGCGCGGAGAACTGTTCATCTCGCCGCAGATGAAGGTCTATGAGGGCATGATCATCGGCGAGAACGCCAAGAACGACGATCTGGAAGTGAACCCGCTGCGCGCCAAGCAGCTCAGCAACGTGCGCTCGTCGGGCAAGGATGACGCAATCCGTCTTACCCCGCCACGCCGCATGAGCCTCGAGCAAGCCATTGCCTATATCGACGACGATGAAATGGTCGAAGTGACGCCGCAATCGATCCGGCTGCGCAAGGCGATCCTCTGCCCGCACGAACGCAAGAAGGCGCGGCGCAAGAAGGACGATTAAGGGCGTCGGCAAGGGATAAAGGGCGCGGCGAGGTGGCCAAGCGCACCTACGCTTGTTACCCAGCGGCCCCATGAACGCCTATACCCTTGCCAGCCTCGCCGCCTATTTCGTTCTGATGATTGCCATCGGGATCTATGCCTGGGCCAAGACCCGGGCGGATTCCGAAGGCTATCTTCTCGCCGGACGCAATCTCTCGCCCTCGGTCACGGCCCTCAGCGCCGGGGCAAGCGACATGTCGGGCTGGCTGCTGCTGGGCTTGCCGGGCGCGCTGTTCGCCAGCGGGTTGGTGGAGGCGTGGATCGCGATCGGCCTCACCGTGGGCGCGGCGCTCAACTGGATCATCGTTGCCCCACGCCTGCGCGAACAGACCGAGCGAATGGGCAATGCGCTCACCATCCCGCAATTCCTCGCCAATCGCTTTCCTGAAAGCGGCACGATGCTGCGCGTGACCTCGGCGATCATTATCGTCGGGTTCTTCACGGTCTACACTGCGAGCGGGATGGTTGGCGGGGGCAAGCTGTTCGCTACCGCCTTTGCCGGCGTGCTCCCTGACACGGGCCTGTCCGACTATATGCTCGGCATCGTGATCACGGCGGGGATCGTGCTGGTCTATACCATGATCGGCGGGTTCCTTGCCGTCAGCCTCACCGATTTTGTGCAAGGCATGATCATGATGGTGGCTCTGGTGGTAATGCCGCTGGTGATCCTCCTTGGCACCGATGCCAGCGCGGGGGTGGACATCACCGCTGTGCCGCAGGAGGGCTTTCTCAGCCTGACGCAGGGGGCGAGCCTTGTCGGCATCATCAGCGCGGTGACCTGGGGCCTCGGCTATTTCGGCCAGCCGCACATTATCGTGCGCTTCATGGCCATTGACCGGGTCGAGAACATCCCGCGCGCAGGGATGATCGGGATGAGCTGGATGGTGATCTCGCTCGTCGGAGCGGTGGCGGTGGGCCTCGCGGGCCGCGCCTATGCCGAGGCCAACGGACTTGTGATCGAGGACCCGGAGACGGTCTTCATCATGCTGGCAGGCCTGCTGTTCCACCCGGCGGTAACGGGCTTTCTCTATGCTGCACTGCTTGCCGCGATCATGAGCACGATTTCCGCGCAGCTGCTGGTTTCATCCTCCTCGCTCACGGAAGATTTCTACCGCCTGTTTCTACGCCGCACGGCCTCGGAGCGGGAGGCGGTCAACATCTCCCGCATCAGCGTGGCGCTGGTTGCGGCGGCGGCGATGGTGATCGCGGCCGATCCGGAGAGCGAGGTGCTCGGCCTTGTCGCCAATGCCTGGGCGGGCTTCGGCGCAGCCTTCGGCCCGCTGATCCTGCTGGCGCTGACATGGGACCGGATGACCGGCGCGGGCGCGGTTGCCGGGCTGGTGACGGGCGCGGGCGTGGTCGCAGGCTGGATTGCGCTGGGCTGGAACGCCAGCTTCATGGGTGGCCCGGGGCTTTACGAGATCGTGCCCGGCTTCATCGCAGCACTGCTGGCGATCGTCGCGGTGAGCATGATCACCGCAAATCCTCGCGCAAGGCAGTAACCACGCAGGCTTTCGCAACGAACGCGAAGTTGCACGGACGGCGCTTCCGCTGCCCCTTCCAGCGTCGGGCTGAGATGTCCGTTGCGCCCTTTCCTCCGGTCGCACCATGGGGCATGGTCTCTGCGGGGAGGAAGGGGCATGGCAGACAAGCAAGCAAAGGGTCCGCGCGTCACGGGGCTCGGCGGTGTCTTCTATGTGGTCAAGGACCCGGAAGCGACCCGGGCGTGGTATCGCGAAACGCTGGGGATCGACGGACCCTATGGCCCGCAGTTCGCGTGGGCCGATGAACCGCGCGCGCATCCCTATTCGCTCATCAGCCATTTCAGCGATGATGGTTACATCCAGCCCGGCACCGGCGGGTTCATGATTAACTTGCGCGTCGATGATCTCGCTGGGTTTGTGGCGATGCTGCGCGCCAAAGGGATCGCGATCCTCGACGAGGCGGACGAGGGATACAGCAGGTTTGCGTGGCTGCTCGACCCTGACGGGGTGAAGATCGAGCTGTGGGAGCAGACCGACGACCAGTTGCCCTGAGCCTGCCGCCAAGTCGCGGGTTAAGACTGCGTAGTTACTGTTCAACGATTGCTTAACCCAGTTTGTTGCGCGGGCCTTAAGGATGACTGCGCAATATTGCCTAGCGATGAAAAGCATGGCCCAACTCGGTAGCATAGCACTGGCTGCAAGCGCTCTGGCGCTGGCGGGGTGCGGATCCGTAATCCCCGGCGGCAGCGGCGGCGCAGCGCCGGGGAGCGCCAGCACGACCGCGCGTGCCCCGGCCCGTCCGGCGACTTCGCTCGCATCGGCCCCTCAAAGCTACGCCCCGCGTCCCGCCGATGCCAGCTGCCTTGCCGATCTCGGAGCGAGCGGCGCGCGGTTCGATCGGCTACCCGATACCTATGCCGCGCCCGGCTGCAACAAGCTCGGCACGGTGCAATTGATGGCGCTGGCGGGAGACCGCGCACCGCTCAGCATCGCCAATCTCGGCCCGGTGCAATGCAACGTGGCCAAGGCCTTTGGCGACTGGGCCCGGTTCGGCGTCGAACGTGCGGCCCGCCAGCTCCTCGGCAGCCCGGTCGCCAAGATCGAGACGATGGGTTCCTATGCGTGCCGCAATGTCGCCGGAACCGAGCGCCGTTCAGCCCATGCCCGGGCCGAGGCCATCGACGTGTCCGCATTCGTCCTGGCCGACGGGCGCCGGATTGTTCTCAAGCGCGACTGGAACGGCGGCGATGCTGCAACCCGCGAATTTCTGCGGGTCGTCCACAAGAGCGCCTGCAAGCGCTTTGGCACCGTGCTCGGCCCGGAATACAACGCCGCGCATCAGGATCACTTCCATCTCGAAGGCACCGGCGCGAAGTTCTGCCGCTGACGCCATGTGGACGGGAGCATCCGTGCCCTGCCCCAGCTGGTCTAGGTCATGCACTCATAAATCGCTATCCCTGTGGCGCGAGTTTTGATTCAAGCTCCTTGAAAGGAGTTGAAGATGAGCCAGCGTCGCTATGAGCTAT
>RDXA01000077.1 GCA_004292705.1 Sphingomonadales bacterium
CCTCGCCAGCGACGATGATTGCCCCTGCGAGGTGATGAACGCGGAAGACCCGCTGTTCATCCTCTATACTTCCGGCTCCACCGGCAAGCCCAAGGGCGTGCTCCACACCACCGGCGGCTACGGCGTGTGGACCGCGACCACCTTCCACTACATCTTCGATTACCAGCCCGGCGAGGTGTTCTGGTGCACCGCCGATATCGGCTGGGTGACGGGCCATAGCTATGTCGTCTACGGCCCGTTGTTCAATGCGGCGACGGCGGTGGTGTTCGAGGGCGTGCCCAATTACCCCGATCACGGGCGGTTCTGGGACGTGGTCGACAAGCATCAGGTCAATATCATCTACACCGCCCCCACCGCGATCCGCGCCCTGATGCGCGAGGGCGACACCCATGTGACGAGCCGCAGCCGCGCCTCGCTGCGCCTGCTGGGCAGCGTCGGCGAGCCGATCAATCCCGAAGCCTGGCGGTGGTATTTCGATGTGGTGGGCGAGGGGCGCTGCCCGGTGATCGACACCTGGTGGCAGACCGAAACCGGCGGCTGCATGATCACCACGCTCCCCGGCGCGCATGACATGAAGCCGGGCAGCGCAGGGCTCCCGTTCTTCGGCATCCGCCCGCAACTGGTCGATAACGAGGGCGGGGTGCTTGAGGGCGCGGCCGAGGGGAACCTTTGCATCACCCACAGCTGGCCCGGGCAGGCGCGCACCGTCTATGGCGACCATGATCGCTTCGTGCAGACCTATTTCAGCACCTATGCCGGCAAGTATTTCACCGGCGACGGCTGCAAGCGCGATGAAGACGGCTATTATTGGATTACCGGGCGGGTGGACGATGTCATCAACGTCTCGGGCCACCGCATGGGCACGGCGGAAGTCGAAAGCGCGCTGGTGCTCCACCCCATTGTCGCCGAGGCGGCGGTGGTGGGATATCCGCATGATATCAAGGGGCAGGGCATCTATTGCTATGTCACGCTGAACGTGGGTGAGGAGGGCAGCGACGCGCTGCTGGCGGCGCTGAAGGCCCATGTGCGCAAGGAGATCGGCCCGATCGCCACGCCCGATATCATCCACTTCACCGACGGCCTGCCCAAAACCCGTTCGGGCAAGATCATGCGCCGCATCCTGCGCAAGATCGCCGAGAACGACTTCGGCGCGCTGGGTGACACCTCGACGCTGGCCGATCCCTCGCTGGTCGAACGGCTGATCGAGGGCCGGCAGAACCGTTGAGTTAGGTGTCGATATCGCGGCGGAAGGTCTCGGGCAGGAACAGCAGCCCTACCACCACGGTAAGCACGCAGATGGCGATGGGATACCACAGCCCGTAGTAAATATCTCCCGTCGCCGCGACCATGGCGAAGGCGGTGGTGGGCAGGAAGCCGCCGAACCAGCCATTGCCGATATGATAGGGCAGGCTCATCGCGGTGTAGCGGATGCGGGTGGGGAACAGTTCCACCAGCAGCGCGGCAATCGGGCCGTAGACCATCGTCACCAGCAACACGAGGTAGGTGAGGATGGCGATCACAAGCGGCGTGTCGATCGCCTCCGGATCGGCTGCCGAGGGGTATCCGGCTGCCGTCAGCGCCGCTTTGATGTCGTTCTGGAAGGCAGCGATCGCGGCTTTCCGTTGCTCACCGGTCACACTCGCCGGGTCTGGTGCGGTGAGGGTCTCGCTGCCGACCTTGACCTGTGCAATCGCGCCGCCTTTCGCCTCGATGTTGGTGTAGCTGATGCCGCCCTTGGCGAGGAAGGACTTGGCAATGTCGCAGCTCTTGGCATCGAATTTGTTCCTGCCGATCGGATCGAACTGCACCGAGCAATCGTCCGCGCTGACGATCACGCTGACGGGCGCAGTTGCCTGTGCCTTGGCGAGGGCCGGATTGGCGGCCTCGGTCAGCAGGTGGAAGGCGGGGAAATAGCTCACCGCCGCCAGCGCGCAGCCGGTGAGGATGATCTTCTTGCGCCCGAACCGATCCGATAGCCAGCCGAAGACAATGAAGAACGGCGTGCCGATGGCGAGCGCCACGGCGATCAGGATATTGGTGGTCGCGCCGTCCACCATCAGCATCTTTTCGAGGAAGAACAGTGCGTAGAACTGGCCCGTATACCACACGACCGCCTGCCCCATGACCGCGCCGAGCAGCGCGACCAGCGCCCATTTTCCGTTTGTCCAATTGCCGAAGGCCTCGGAGATCGGCGCCTTTGAGTTGGTGCCCTCCTCCTTCATCTTCTGGAACACCGGGCTTTCCTGAAGCTGCATCCGGATCCACAACGACACGCCCAGCAGCACCGCCGAAATCAGGAACGGCACGCGCCAACCCCACGCCTTGAACGCCTCTTCGCCGATCATGGTGCGGGTGCCGATCACCACCAGCAGGGCGGCAAACAGGCCCAATGTCGCCGTGGTCTGGATAAAGCTGGTATAGAGCCCGCGCTTGTTGCTTGGCGCATGCTCGGCGACATAGGTTGCCGCCCCTCCATATTCACCGCCGAGCGCGAGGCCCTGCAGCAGTCGCAGTGCCACCAGCATGATCGGAGCCGCCACGCCGATACTGGCATAGGAGGGTAGCAGCCCCACGGTGAAGGTCGCC
>RDXA01000369.1 GCA_004292705.1 Sphingomonadales bacterium
TGGCATTGCAGGTCAAATACACCGTCCTGCCGCAATGCCTGTTCTTTGGCCTGTGGGCACTGTGGGGCCAGTTCACCCGCGGAATGCCGCCTGCGCGCCTGACGCTGCTGGGCGCGGGCTTCGGGGTGCTGGGCGTCTTGCCAACCGCCTTGGTGGGGGCAGGCTACGCCCTGGCCGGGCATTGGGAGAGCTTTGCCTGGGCCAACTTCCTCTCGTTCTTCGAACGGCTGCCTGCGAGCGGGGGGCGCTTGCACGGCCAGATCCTGATGCTGCTCCTGCCGCTCCTTGGCCTAGCCCTGCTCGGGCTCAATGCCGCCCGGCGCGGACCGTCAAGCGAGCTGCGCGCCTATGTCTTCATTGCGCTGTGGCTGGCGGCGGCGCTGGCGACGGTGTTCCTGCCTTCAACCGTCTATGGCTATTACCTGGCTGCGCTGGTTCCGGCCTGCGTGCTGCTGAGCCTGCCGCTGTTCGCAAGGGCGGAAAAAGGCGGGGTCAACATCGGACTGCTGATCCCCGCAGGCCTTTATCTGGGGTTGCTGCCCTCGAATTACGACCTCGCGCAGAACAGCCGCGCCGCTATCGAGCGTCTCGCAAGTGCCATCGCACCGCACGTGGACGGGCGTGACCGCTGCCTGTTCGTCTTTGACGGCCCAACCGCCCTCTATCGCCTTTCCGCGAGCTGTCTGCCGACCCGCTTCATCTATCCCGACCACCTCAACAACGCGCTTGAGCGCAATGCGCTCGGCGTGCCGCAGGAGGACGAAGTCGCCCGCATCCTCGCCGCGCGCCCGCCGGTGATCGTGACCGCCGATACACCGCTTACACCGCAGAACGCGAAGGCTCTCAGCCTCGTCAATGCCGCGATAGCGCGCGATTACCGGCCTCTGGCGCAGGAAGTGCTCCACAAGCGCGTGATCCGCGCCTTCGCTCGACGCGATTGAACGGTTCGCGCGCGGCCTTGCATTCCGCCCGTGATCCGGCCACTTCTTGGCCGCCCTGCCGCCGCCGCGGCATTCCAAATGTAACCGACCAGGGAGAGTCGCACTTGAAACTCGTATCGAGGCTGGCCATTGCCTTGGCCATGACCACTTCCAGCATTGCCGTCGCTCAGGATGGCGTTCCCGGCCCCGAACAGGACCCCTACATCTGGCTTGAGGAAGCCCGCAGCGAACAGGCGCTGGATTGGGTTGCCAAAGAGAACGAACGCACCCTCGCCGCATTCGAGGCCGATCCGCGTTACGCCCAGCTGAAGGCCGAGGCGCTGGCGATCTTCGACAGCGAGGACCGCATCCCCTTCGTCAGCTTCCGCCCCGATGGCCTCTACAATTTCTGGCAGGACAAGGCGAACCCCAAGGGCCTGCTGCGCCGCACCACACTCGAAAGCTACCGCACCGCCAAGCCGGAATGGGAGATCATCCTCGACGTTGACGCGCTCGCCAAGGCTGAGGGCAAGGAGTGGGTCTATCAAGGCTCGACCTGCCTGCCGCCCGCGCTCAACAAGTGCATGATCGCGCTGTCGGACGGCGGCGAGGATGCCTCGATCATGCGCGAGTTCGACACCACGACGAAGCAGTTCGTCGAAGGCGGTTTCGTGCTTGATGCCAAGAGCCAAGGCGGGATCGACTGGATCGATCAGGACACGCTGCTGGTCGGGCGCGGGTTTGGCGAAGGCACGCTGACCGAGAGCAATTATCCCTTCACCAGCCGCGTGTGGAAACGCGGCACCAGCATCGCCGACGCGCCCGAGGTGTTCCGCGGGGAGCCGAGCGACGTATGGGCCGGCGCAACGCTGATGCGCGACAATGCGGGCACGATCCACGCGCGCATCGCCTTCCGCGGGTTGAGCTTCCATGAGCGCGCCTTCTTTGTCGAAAAGGACGGCGCATGGTTGCCGCTCGACCTGCCGAAGAAGGCCACGCCGTTCGGGATCGTTGATGGGCACCTGCTCTATTCGACCGACGAGGATTGGGTGGCGGATGGCCAGACCTTCCCCGCCGACAGCCTCGTCGCGGTCGCCCTGGAGGAATGGAAGGCCAATCCCAACGGGGCGAAGAAGTCGCTGGTGTGGGCTCCGGGCTACCGCCAGACCAAGCAGGGCAGCACCGTCACTGGCGGGGGGCTTTATGTTGCGCTGCTCGACAATGTCGTCGGCAAGGTGCTCAAGTTCAAGTTCGACGACGGGCGCTGGACCAGCACCCAGGTAGCCCTGCCCGATAACGCGACGATCGGCATTGCAGCCTCCTCGGACGAGACCGACCAGATCATGTACACTGTGAGCGGCTTCCTGGAGCCGACCACCCTCTATTACACCGATGGCACCGCGCAGCCCGCGGTGCTCAAGACCAGCCCGGCTTATTTCGTGCCTGAGGGCATGGAAGTCGAACAGCACGAGGCGACCAGCAAGGACGGGACCAAGATCCCCTACTTCGTCGTCAAGCCCAAGGGTATGAAGCCCGATGGCAGCACCGCGACGCTGCTGACCGGCTATGGCGGCTTCCAGGTGCCGCGCCTGCCGGCCTACCTTGGCAGCACCGGCAAGCTGTGGGTGGAAAAGGGCGGCGCTTATGTCCTCGCCAACCTGCGCGGCGGTGGCGAGTTCGGGCCAAATTGGCACCAGACCGCCATTCGCGAGAACAAGCAGCGCACCTGGGACGATTTCATCGCGGTGGGCGAGGATCTGGTGAAGCGCGGCTTCACCTCGCCGCAGCACCTCGGCATCCAGGGCGGCTCGCAAGGGGGGCTGCTTGTCGGCACCTTCTTCACCCAGCGGCCCGACCTGCTGGGCGCGGCGATCGTCCAGATCCCGCTGTTCGACATGTTGCGCTATCACCTGATCGGGCGCGGGGCTTCGTGGATCGGCGAGTATGGCGATCCGCGCATTCCCGAACAGCGCAAGTGGATCGAAGGCTATTCGCCCTACCAGAAGATCGTCGCGGGGGTTGAATACCCCGCGCCGTTCCTGTGGGCCTCGACCGCCGACGATCGCACCCACCCCGCGCACGCGCGCAAGGGGGCGGCACGGCTCAAGGAACTGGGCCAGCCCTATTACTACTTCGAAGATACCACCGGCGGCCATTCGGGCGGGGTCGACAATGACCAGCGCGCCAAGCTGCAGGCGCTGCAGTTCATCTACCTGATGCAGCGGCTGATGGACCCACGCCCGGCGAAGTAACCGGCACCTTCAATGCCATTCATTGGGGGCGGCTCCCTGGGAGGGGCCGCCCCTTTGCGTTAGGTGCGGGCAAGTAACGTAACTGACTGTAAAACAAGCCGACACTCCGGCCTCGGCTCGTCGCGCGCACGGCACGTTGCGGTTCACCAACGACGGGTTAACCGCATCCGGCAAGGCCTGGTTAGGCCTTCTCGTCAAAACTCAGTCGCAACAGGGGCGATGAGTGCGAGCGACGAGGAGCATCACCAATGGCCTACCCCAGAGACATCTCGATTGCCGAGGCGATCAAGCGCTATGGCCTGCCGCGCAATCACCGCGTCCACTGGTCTAAGGCGCGCAAGGACGACGTGGTGCGAGCGGTGCGCGAACAGGCGATCAGCTTTCACGAGGCCCGCAGCCGCTATCTCTTGAGCCGCAGCGAGTTCGAGCAGTGGGAAGCCGATTATATTGCCGGCGGCGGCGATGCGCCTGGCGGACGGAGACAGATGCAGGACTCCTGAGGGTCACTCCGCAGCCACCGGGATCAGCACCTCGTTGCGGCGGAATGGGCCGGGAACCATCGGTGCATCGTAGAACGCAAACTCGGCCTCGCCCGCAGGCGTGATGCCCTGCCCCTCCAGCCAGTGCCGCAGCTGCGCCTCACGCGCAGCGAGGTCGCTTTGCGCGCCATTGCCCGAAAAGCGCACCGCCGCCATCCGCCGCGCAGGCACTTGCGTCAGCGCAATATCGGCTGGAGCAGGAGGCAGAGTTTCGAGCGTGTATTTGGCGGGCATCACGAACCGCATCCGCCATACGCCCTTGTCGGTTTCCTGCTGCAACACCGGCGCGGTCATGGCGATACTCTCGCCGCCCTGAGGACGATCCTGCGCGAAGATATAGGCCGCGAGCCTGCGAAAACTCGCCCCACTGGCACGCTGGCGATCTCCCGACGATGAGACTTCGGCCACCACCAGCTTGGGGTAATCGCGCAAGCTGAAGTCTCCTTCGGCGCGGATCAGCGCAAATTCGGGTTCTTCGGTTTTGCGATATTGCGCATACACGGCGGCGGCTCCGATTGCGGCCAACCCGATCCCGGTGGCGATCCAGCGTCCGGCTTTCATGATGTTTCTCCTGACGTCACGTCAGAAGGTGGGTACGCTTGCCGACAATTACACGCGTTTAGCGCGTCGGCGCGTCAAAATCGGCCGGCTTGTTGGCGATCCACGCGATAAACTTGGCGATCGCCGGATTGTCGCGGATCACGCTGACCTGATCGCCGATCCGCGCCAATTCGCTGTTGGTGAAGTTGGCGTGGATGGTCTTGTGGCAGATCGGATGCACCGGCACCTTGACCTTGCCCTTCTTGGCCTTGGGCACGGGATGATGCCATTGTTCGATAGCGCCGATGGGCCGGTCGCACAGCCAGCAGGTCGGGTTGCTATCCGCGCTCACCCCTTTGCCTTGTCCCGTTCAGCGGTCTTTTTCTTCTTCATCGCGTCATGGAACCGGTCGGCCCAACCGTCCTTCACCAGCTGTTCGGCGCGCACCAGGCGCAGCTCGCCCGGAGCGACGTCACGGCTGACGGCGGATCCAGCCGCGACGATGGCATCGGCGCCGATGGTGACGGGTGCAATCAGCGATGAGTTCGAGCCGATGAAAGCACGCTCGCCGATCACGGTCTTGTATTTGAAATACCCGTCATAATTGCAGGTGATCGTGCCCGCGCCGATATTCGCGCCTGCACCCACCGTAGCATCGCCCAGATAGGTCAGGTGGCTCGCCTTGGCTCCCGCATGCAGCACCGCGTTCTTCACCTCGACGAAGTTGCCGACGAAGCTGTCCTCTTCCAGCACGGTGCCGGGGCGCAGGCGGGCAAACGGACCGACCTTGACCCCGCTGGCAAGCTTGGCGCCCTCGATATGGCTGTTGGCTCGCACTAGCACATTGTCGGCAATCGTCACGCCCGGGCCGAAGAAGACATTGGGTTCGATGGAGACATCGCGGCCAACCTGCGTGTCCCAGCTGAAAAACACCGTTTCAGGTGCAATCAGGGTTGCACCTTCATCCATTGCCCTGAGGCGGCGGGCGGCTTGCCAGCGGGCCTCGGCGTCGGCGAGCTCGGCGCGGGAGTTGATCCCGGCGACCTCGTCCGCGCTTGCTGCGACGATCACCGCGCAGGTGCGACCGTCAGCGATCGCGATATTGACGATATCGGGAAGGTAATATTCGCCCTGCGCATTGGCATTGCCGACACGGGCGAGCAGCGCGAAGAGATCGGCGGCGCGGGCGGCGATGAGGCCCGAATTGCACAAGTGGCAGGCCCGTTCGCCCTCGTCCGCATCCTTGTATTCGACCATCTTGAGGATTCGGCCTTCGTCATCGGCGATCACCCGGCCATAGGCGAGCGGATCAGCAGGCTCGAACCCGAGCACCACCGCAGCAGGCGCGTCTGGTCCATGCAGCCGCTCCAGCATCGCGCGCATCGTGCTTGGCTTGACGAACGGCACATCGCCGTAAAGCACCAGCACATCACCGCCAAAGCCCGTAAGTGCGCCCTCGGCCTGCTGCACCGCATGGCCGGTGCCCAGTTGCGGTTCCTGCAGACAGGCCACCGCACGCGTGCCGACTGCCTTCTCGATCTGCTCGCGCCCCGCACCCACCACCACGGCGAGCCGCTCCGGCCCAAGCTCAGCCACGCTCGCCATGAGGTGCTCCAGCATCGGGCGGCCCGCAACCTTGTGCAGCACCTTGTGCGTCGCGCTTTTCATGCGAGTGCCCTTGCCCGCAGCAAGGATGATGGCGGCGAAAGAATGTGTGGTCGTGGTCATGAGCGTCCCTGTTAGCAAAGGTGTGCCTGCCAGCAAATGCTTGCGGTTTGAAGAACCATCCGCCACGCGATCGGCCATGAAACGAATTCCCTTTGACGCCATCGGCTTCGACCTTGATGGCACCTTGCTCGATACCTTCCGCGATCTCGGCGCTGCGGTGAACCATGCGTTGGTGCTGGGCGGCTTCGATGCGGTGCCACTCGAAACCAGCAAGGACCTGATTGGCGGCGGCGCCAAGATCATGCTGGCCCGCGCCGTGGAAGCGCAGGGCGGCTTGCCGGACGATGAATTCCGGGCGCTCTACAAGGCCATGCTGGCCTATTACGAGGCGAATAATGCGGTTCATACCGTGCCTTACCCCGGCGTAAGCGAGGTCTTGGCCGATCTGGCGGCGCAGGGCGTGCGCATGGCCGTGGTCACCAACAAGTTTGAGGCCTTCGCCCGCAATGTGCTGGCAGAGCTCGATCTGATCGGCGCGTTTGAAACCGTGATCGGCGGGGATTCGATGGGCAAGGGGGAGGACGGCCAGTTTTTGGCCAAGCCCCACCCTGCGCCCGTCATCGCGGCACGCGAGGCAACGGGCGGCGGCAGCTTCGTTTTCGTCGGAGATTCGACCTATGACATGCGCGCCGCCAGATCCGCCAGTGTTCCGGTGATCGCCGCCGCCTATGGCTACTGCGACAGGCCTCCGCACGATATGGGCGCGGACGCCGTGATCGATTCGTTTGCGGAGCTGATTCCCGCGCTGGAGAGCCTTGTTTCTGCCGCCTGACCCTACGGCAAAGCCCGCTGTCAGTTCGGCAGTTGCAAGCCGCTCATGAAAGTGCCACGCAGCGCCCGCAATTTGCTTTACGCAGGCGTAAACCGCGCCGCATGTTTGGACAGGAGAACCCACATGACCATCAGCTTCAAGGACAAGGTCGCCATCGTCACTGGTGCAGGCGGCGGGCTCGGCAAGGCCTATGCGCTCGAACTCGCCCGGCGCGGGGCTAAGGTGGTGGTCAATGACCTCGGCGGCTCGCGCGACGGCACCGGAACATCGGATGCGGCCGCGCAGGTCGTCGCCGAGATCGAAGCGATGGGCGGCGAAGCGATCGCCAATGGCGGATCGGTCACCGAATTCGAGCAAATGGAAAAGATGGTCGCCGACGCCAAGCAGAAGTGGGGCGGCGTGCACATCCTCATCAACAACGCCGGCGTGCTGCGCGACAAGACCTTCGTCAAGATGGACCCGGCCGACTTCGAATTCGTCGTCAAGGTGCACCTCACCGGTTCGGCCTTCGCCACCAAGGCGTGCTGGGAGCTGATGCGTGAGCAGGGCTATGGCCGCATCCTGATGACCGCGTCCTCGACCGGTCTGTTCGGCAATTTCGGCCAGGCGAACTATGGCGCGGCCAAGCTGGGTCTGGCGGGTCTGACCAAGACGCTCGCTCTTGAAGGCGCGAAGTACAACGTCCGCTGCAACACCCTGTCACCGGTCGCGGGCACCCGCATGACCGAGGATCTGTTCCCCGAGGAAGCCTTCAAGCTTTTTGCGCCCGAGAACGTCGTGCCCGCCGCGCTGTTCCTCGTCAGCGAGGACGCGCCGACCAACGCCATCGTTGGCGCAGGCGCGGGCGGCTATCACTCCTCGTGGACGGTGATGAACGACGCTGTGTGGCTGCCGGAAGGCGAGCGCACGCTGGAAGGCTTCGCCGCGCGCTGGGAGGAGATCAATGCCTTCACCAACCTCATCGCCCCGCAATCGGGCAGCGAGCAATCAGGCAACATCCTGAAGGCGATGCAGAAGGTCACCGGCACCGGTCCTGCCAGCGCGCGCGGGTAATTGATCGCAGCATTTGCAGAAAGGGGCTCCCCCGCAGCAATGCGGGTGGAGCCCTTTTCTTGGACCGCCCGAAGACAATGCCAGTTAGTGTATTGACACAGCAATACACTAAGTGCATCTCACCGTTTGTCAGACGATGCAGCGAGAGGCGCGGCCAGTGAACACGCTTACTGCCCCGCCTAAGAGCCCACCGCATCTGGCACAGCGCTTGATCATCATTGCGCTGGCGAGCCTGTTTATCTTTTACCACGTCACGATGTTGGCCGATTTCGTGCGCGGGGATGATCTGACCAGCGACGCGCTCTATAACTGCGTTCAGGCAGCCCTGCGCGTGGGGATCATTGTCAGCCTCGCCCTTGTGGTTCTGGGGAAGCGCTTCGCGCTTTGGACAATGTGGTTCAGCATCGGCGGCTTGATCATGACCCACTATTGGGCTCATTTCGGCATGGTGGAGGCAGACTTCACCATCGGTCGCCATCCGCTTTCCTATCTCAAGGGCCTGCTAATGCCCTCGATCGTCACAATGGCATTCTTGTATCGACGGCGCTGAAGCGGATTTTGCCGCCTAATCCACTGCCTTCACCAGCCGCCGCTCCATCGGCGCGAGGACATTGGCGAGATCATGGCCGCGTTTGAGCACCTGACCATGCTCGCCGAACAGCGTCCACATGCCCTGCTTCCCTCGCAGCGCAGGGCGTTTCTCCAGCCGCGCCTGCGGACGCTCGGCGGTGCGGCGGAAGGCGGCGAACGTGGCGGCGTGGCGGGTGAAGTCCATCGCGTAGTCACGCCACTCCCCGGCGGCGACCATGCGACCGTAGAGGTCGAGAATACGCATCAATTCCGGCCGCTCGAAACCAACCTGGTCCGCTCCGCCGCGCGGAAAGGGAACCACCTGTCCGGGCATCCCGGGCGAATGCGGTGCCGCCATGCCCGCGCTCAGTCCTTGGTGCCGCTCTTGCGCACGCGCACCGGTTGCGCCGGCGGCGCCGGGGCAGCGTCGCGCTCGGCCAGCATTGCCTTCATCAGAGCCATCTCTTCACGCATTGCAGCGATCTCGGCCTCGAGTTTCTCCACGCAATCCCCGCGCGGGCGGCCCTTCTCGTCACACGGCGGATCATCGCAGGGTGTGCCATAGGGGATGAATTCGCGGAGCCATTCCTCGGCTGGAACCAGCGTCGAGCGGGCCTTGAGACCGATCATCGTCGCCCCCGCAGGCACATCATCAGTCACCACTGCATTGGCACCCACCCGGGCGCGCTCCCCGATGGTGATCGGCCCGATGATCTGCGCGCCAGAACCGATGATGACATTGTCCTTCAACGTCGGGTGGCGCTTGCCGCCTTTGCCGTTGGCAGGATTGGTCCCGCCCAGCGTCACACATTGGTAGATCGTGACATTGTCGCCAATCTCCGCCGTCTCGCCGATCACGGTAAAGCCATGATCGATGAAGAAATTCTTGCCGATGGTGGCGCCGGGGTGGATGTCGATGGCGGTGAGCAGCCGCGAAAAGTGGTTCACGAAACGCGCGAAGAAATAGAGCCGCGCCTCGAACAGCCAGTGAGCGATGCGATGAAAGCCCAGCGCCCAGACGCCGGGATAGAGCAGGATTTCCCAGCGCGAGCGCGGCGCGGGGTCGCGGGCGCGCACCGAGTCCAGATAGCTGATCAGTTGTTCGACCATCGCCACTCATCATCCCACCAAAGTGCGGCCAATGCAATCAAGCCGCTACAGCAGGCGCTGCTGCTCCGGGCCGTGAAGTGCCTCCAGCGCAGCGCGCCACACAGACATGGTGGCGGGTGTCTGGCGTTCAAGGGAGATGCGGTCGATTGCCGCAACCAGCGCCTCGATCGCGGCAAAGCTGCGCTCCGTGCGCGGGACCAGATACTCGGCCGCGCCTTCGGGCAGGCTGAGACCGCGCTGTTCGGCATGGGCGAAGATCAGCTCGCCCGCCAGCACATCATCGGGCGCGGCAATGGCCAGTTGCAGCGAGCCGCCAATGCGCGAGGCAAGGTCTGGCAAGGCAATCTGCCACCCCCCATTATCCGGATCGGCATTGGCGATCAGCAACAGTGCTCCGCCTTCACGCGGGCCGCCCTGCTGAACCGCATTCCAGCGGTGGAACAACGTGGTCTCGTCGACCCTATCGGCATCGTCGATCACCTCGATCAGCGCGGAGCCAAGCAGCCCATGTACCCAGCGTCCGAGCAGGCTCTTGCCCGAACGCGGGGGGCCCGTGAGCACGGCTACATGGAACGGCCAACGCTCCGGCATCTGCAAGGCATCGATCACCGCAGTATTGGCCTGGCCGACCACAATCCGCTGCATACCGACGGGCACCCGCGCGGTCAGCGGCAAGGCGATCTGAGACGGCTCGCTCACGGTGCCAAGGCCATTACCGGCTGATGGCGAGCGCGTTGGCCCCGCGCCGCACGCCGAACCCGCGCGCTTCGAGCGCCGCAGCGAGTTCTTCGAGCGATCCGGCATAGGTCACGGCCATCACCGATGTGCCGCCGATCGCAGTGCTGGTCACACCAACCGCGCGCACGCCGCCGGTGCCTCGCACCGCGCCCAGCGCTGCATCGAAAGCGGCAGCATCGGGGGTTGTGAACTGGACGGTGATGGTGCGCAGTTGGATCTCCCCCGGCTCGATGCCGGTGACCGGCACCGACTCGATGCGCGGTACGATGCCACTGGCCAACGCCGCCTCGGCTGACCGGCGCGCCTGCGCGGCCCGGCCGATCTCGATCAGGCGCTGGATGGCAGGATCGATCTCGCCTCCGGCCCCAAGCCTCAGGGTAGGATCGGGACGCAGCTTGCCGGCACTCAGCGCACCCGTGAAAATCAGGTCCATCCGCTCCACAGCCTCGGCGAGCATCGCCGAGACGCCATCCGGGGTGCTGGCCTTCAATGTAAAGGTTTCGAGCGGGCGACTGTCGGGGCCATAACGCGCGGTGAATGTCCCGGTCACGGGCCCACCGGGAAACTGGTGTTCGAGCCGGGCAAAGGCCATGAGCACATCGGTTGCGCCGTATTGATCGAGCGTCGAACGCCACCACGCGCGGCTGCGCCGGCTTGCCTGCCCGAAATTGACCAGCAGCGAATCGCCCCCGGCCCCGGAGAGACGCACATAATCAATGCGGCTGGCCCCGGGGTTGAACTCGGCCCAGGCGCGCTGCCACGGATTGCGCTGTTCAAAGGTGATGTAGGCCCCGCCCGTTTCCTGCACCGGGATCAGCAGCAGCGGCGCCGAACGCGCGGCCTGCTGCGCCCCGCCGAGGTAGCTGCCTGCGCGCTGACGATCGAACACCACGCCGAGCGTTGCGATATAGCGCCGCGGGCCCAAACGCTCGCGCTCGATCACAATGGCCGAGACGAGCCCCTGGAGCTGACCGTCGGAGAGCTTGGGGCCCTTGAGCTTCTCCCACGCCTTGCGTTGCGCCTCGCGCCAGCCATTGGCGCGCGCGTCCTCCGCGCTTTTGCCTTGCACATCGACGGCAATGCCCCTGACCTCGATATCGGCGCTGGCGGCAGTCGGTGCGATGCCGCGCTCGCCCGCCACCTGCGCCAGCAGCGCATAGCCGCCGCCCAGCAGCGCCAGCGCGAGGGCCGCAGCGCCGAGCCAACGCCGCAGGGGGCGATGAGGGGCGGCATCCGGGCCTCGAAGGGAAAGCGTCGCGCTCATGGGGAAAATCGCCTGTCCTTTGCCCAATGGCGAGTGGAATTCCAAGCGCGAAAGGCTATGGGCCTCTGCATGACTCCGGGGACAAACGACGAAACAGCGCCGCAAGGCACCGGTTACACCTATGCCGACGCAGGCGTATCGATCGCGGCGGGCAATGCGCTGGTGAAAGCCATCGCCCCGCTGGCGAAGGCGACCGCGCGCCCGGGAGCGACCAGCGAGCTCGGCGGGTTCGGCGGGTTCTTCGACCCCAAGGCGGCCGGCTACACCGATCCGCTGCTGGTCGCGGCCAATGACGGCGTGGGCACCAAGCTGAAGCTGGCGATCGAGCATGACCGGCACGACACCGTCGGCATCGATCTGGTCGCGATGTGCGTCAACGATCTGATCGTGCAGGGCGCAGAGCCGCTGTTCTTCCTCGACTATTTCGCCACCGGCAAGCTGGAGAACGGGGTCGCCGAGCGGGTGATCGCGGGGATTGCCGAGGGCTGCAAAATGGCCGGATGCGCGCTGATCGGCGGCGAGACGGCGGAGATGCCGGGGATGTATGCGGCAGGCGATTACGATCTTGCCGGCTTCTGCGTCGGCGCGGTCGAACGCGGCGAGCAGTTGACGGGCGACAAGGTCGCGCCCGGCGATGTGTTGCTGGGGCTGGCCTCCTCTGGCGTCCATTCCAACGGCTATTCGCTGGTGCGCCGCCTGGCGGCGGACAAGGGCTGGAAGCTGAACCGCCCCGCCCTGTTCGATCAGGAGCAATTGCTGATCGACGCGTTGATTGCCCCGACGCGCATCTATGTCGCCAGCCTGCTGCCGCTGATCCGCGAAGGCCAGATCAACGCGCTCGCCCACATCACCGGCGGCGGGCTGCTCGAGAACATCCCGCGCATTCTGCCCGATGGTGCCCACGCCCATGTCGATGCCGACCTGTGGCCCCAGCCGCGCCTGATGGCCTTCCTGCAGGCGCAGGGCCATATCGAGCCGGAAGAAATGGCGCGCACCTTCAACTGCGGGGTCGGCATGGTGCTGGCCGTAAGCGCGGCGAATGTGGCCGAGGTCACTGCAAGGCTCGAAGCGGCAGGCGAGACCGTGTTCCCGGTCGGCCGGATCGAAGCGGGCGAGAAGGGCTGCACCGTGCGCGGATCGGTGGAAACGTGGGCAGCGAAAGCTGACTGGAGCGCGACGCATGCGGGGTGACGCTACCATGTCCCCCTCCCGCTTGCGGGAGGGGTTAGGGGTGGGCCATTCACAACTGCTTCGTCACTCTCCCAATTCCCACCCCCAGCCCCTCCCGCAAGCGGGAGGGGAGGCGTGAAGGCGAGAATAGCCGTCCTCATTTCCGGCGCGGGGACCAACATGGCCGCGCTGGTCTATGCCAGTCGCATCGCCGGATGCCCCTACGAGGTGGTGCTGGTCGCCAGCAATGACGCGCAAGCCGCCGGTCTCGCGCTTGCCGCAGCCGAGGGCATCGCGACCTTCGCCCTGCCGCACAAGGGGCTGACCCGCGAAGCCCATGACGCTGCAATCGAAGCCGCCGTGCTGGAGGCTGGCGCGGATACCATCGTGCTCGCGGGCTATATGCGCATCCTGTCGGACGGGTTCGTGGAGCGCTGGGCCGGACGGATGCTCAATATCCACCCCTCGCTGCTGCCGCTTTACAAGGGGCTCGACACCCATGCCCGCGCGATCGCGGCGGGTGACAGTCACGGCGGCACCAGC
>RDXA01000078.1 GCA_004292705.1 Sphingomonadales bacterium
GCTAACCGCTGCATGACGCGGCAAGGAGTACCTTTCGATCATGCAACACAATTTCCACCCGACCGTGCTTCGCGAATATGATATTCGAGGGATCATCGGCGAAACGCTGGGCGCGGATGATGCGCGCGCGATCGGGCGGGCTTTCGGCACGCTGCTGCGCGAGGCGGGCGGCAAGACGGTGGCGGTGGGTTATGACGGGAGGGTCAGCTCGCCGATGCTGGAGCACGCGCTGGTCGAAGGGCTGACCGCGAGCGGATGTGACGTGGTGCGGATCGGCATGGGGGCGACCCCGATGCTCTATTATGCCGAAGCCTCAAGCGAGAACGTGGTGGCTTCAAGATGGTATTTCTGGGTCGGCCGTTCTTCGGCGCCGATATCCAGAAGTTGGGGAAACTGGCAGCAGACGGGGCGTTCGCCAGCGGCACAGGTGCCGTAACGACGCGCGACATCCTGAGCGAGTATGTCGAGCGTCTGCTCGAAGGATTGGCCGGGATCGAGCCCGGCAAGCTCGAAACCTTGCGCGTCGGTTGGGATGCCGGGAACGGTGCCGCTGGCCCCGCGCTGGAAGCTCTCGCAGCCCGGCTTCCCGGAGAACATCATTTGCTCTTCACCGAAGTTGACGGACATTTTCCCAACCACCATCCTGATCCGACCGTGGAAGCCAACCTTGCGGATTTGCGGGCGCTCGTCGCGGAGAAGCAGCTCGATTTCGGAGTGGCTTTCGACGGCGATGGTGACCGGATCGGCGCAATTGATGGCACCGGCCGGGTGATCTGGGGCGATCAGTTGCTGATGATCTATGCCGAGGACCTGCTGCGAACTCGGCCCGGCTCTACGATCATTGCCGATGTGAAGGCCAGCCGCGCGCTGTTTGACCGGGTCTTGGAACTCGGGGGCGAGCCGCTGATGTGGAAAACCGGCCACTCGCTGATCAAATCCAAAATGAAGGAAACAGGCGCGCCCCTCGCGGGTGAAATGAGCGGGCATGTGTTCTTCGCCGACGAATATTACGGTTTCGACGACGCGCTCTACGCGGGCGTCCGGCTGCTTGCGGCTGCGGCGCGGCTGGGCAAGTCGGTGACGGAGCTTCGCGGCGCGATCCCGCCGATGCTCAACACGCCGGAGATGCGCTTTCAGGTCGACGAGAGCCGCAAATTCGCCGCGATGGACGAAATCACCCGCCGGCTCACTAACGCGCCGGGGCCGGATGTCGATAGCGTCAATGCGACCGACGGCGTGCGGGTCAACACCGCCGACGGCTGGTGGCTGCTGCGCGCCTCGAACACCCAGGACGTGCTGGTCGCCCGCGCCGAAAGCGACAGCGAGGCGGGGCTCGAACGCCTGCTTCAACAGATCGATGCGCAGCTTGCCGCATCGGGGCTGGAACGCGGGGAAAGCGTCGGGCATTAAGTCCCCCTGACCAGCAAGGGAACATCGCCATGATTCGCAACCGGATTTTCGCCGCCACCAGCGCGCTTGCCGCGCTCGCGCTGGCCCCGCAGCCGCTCGCCGCGCAGGACACCGCGCCGGCCGCCATGGCAAACATGTTCGGCAAGGCCGAGCCGCTCACCACCGAACAGGAAGCGCGCATCCCCGCGGCGGAACAGGTCGTCGCCCGCATCTTCCCGCCGGGCACCTATGCCAAGATGATGAATGACACGATGAAGCCGATGATGGACAACATCATGGGCTCGTTCATGGATGTGCCGGTGTCGGAGATTGCCAAGCTCAGCGGCTTGCCAGCGGAGCAGCTCCCGCAGATGGGGGAGGGCAGCTTGCGCGAGGTGATGGCGATCCTCGATCCCGCCTTCGAGGAGCGCACCAAGCTGATGTCGGGCATGACGATGCAGCTGGTATCCGACATGATGGTCGAGATCGAACCGTCCTATCGCGCCGGCCTCGCCCGCGCCTATGCGAGCCGGTTCACCGAAACCGAACTGGCCGACATGGCGGCCTATTTCGCCACCCCGACAGGGGCGAAATATGCGGCGGAATCGATGCTCATCAACACCGATCCGCAGGTCATGGCGACCATGAACGAGATGATGCCAACGATGATGCGGCTGATGCCCGAGATGATGGCCAAGGCCAAGGAGGCCGAGGCGCAATTCCCGCCACAGCGCTCGTTTTCGGACCTCTCGCAGGCCGAACAGGCGCGCCTGGCCGAACTGCTCGGGACCACCGTTGAGGCGCTGCGGGAGAGCGAACCCGAGGCGCGCAAGACCAAGAGCACCTGATCGCGCTTGCGGGCGGACGCGCGGCGCGCCACCTGTGTGGCTGTGACCGCCGCTTTGCTCCCGCCCGAAATCGCTGACTGGTTCGCGAAAGCGGGCTGGCGGGTGCGGCGCCATCAGCTCGAAATGCTGGAGAAGGCACAGGCGGGCCGTCATGCGCTGCTGGTGGCCGATACCGGCGCGGGCAAGACGCTGGCGGGGTTCCTGCCCACCCTGTGCGACTTCGCGCAGTCTGCCGGGGCGCAACCGCCCGAGGGGCTGCACACCCTCTACGTCTCGCCGCTCAAGGCGCTGGCGCAGGATGTGAAGCGCAACCTGCTGACGCCGATCGAGGAGATCGGCCTGCCGATCCGCGTCGAGACCCGCAGCGGCGATACCCCGTCGGACCGCAAGAAGCGCCAGCGTGAGCGCCCGCCGCATATCCTGCTGACCACGCCGGAAAGCCTCTCGCTGCTGCTCTCCTACCCCGAAAGCGCCGATCTGTTCGCGGGGCTGCGCCGGGTGGTGATCGACGAGGTTCACGCCTT
>RDXA01000370.1 GCA_004292705.1 Sphingomonadales bacterium
GGTGCACATGCTGATGAAGCTGGCCCCCATCGGGGCCTTCGGGGCAATGGCCTTCACCATCGGCGAGTTCGGGATTGGCAGCCTGGCCAACCTCGCGGCGCTGGTCGGCACGTTCTACCTCACCTCGCTGCTGTTCGTGGTGGTGGTGCTGGGTCTGGTCGGCTGGTTCAACGGCTTTTCGATCTTCGCATTGATCCGTTACCTGCGCGAGGAATTGCTGCTGGTGCTCGGCACCTCTTCGTCGGAGGCGGCGCTGCCGAGTCTGATGGAGAAAATGGAGATCGCGGGATGCCGCAAGGCCGTCGTCGGGCTGGTGGTGCCGACGGGCTATTCGTTCAACCTTGATGGCACCAATATTTACATGACACTCGCCGCGCTGTTCATTGCGCAGGCGGTAGGGGTGGATCTGACCTTGGCCGAGCAGCTGACGCTGGTGCTGGTGGCGATGATCAGCTCCAAAGGCGCTGCGGGCGTGACCGGATCGGGCTTTGTGATCCTCGCCGCGACGCTTTCGGTGGTGCCGGGGGTGCCGGTAGCGGGGATGGCGCTGATCCTCGGGATCGACCGCTTCATGAGCGAATGCCGCGCGCTTACCAATTTCATCGGCAATGCCGCGGCGACCATTGTGGTGGCGAAATGGGAAGGCGCGCTCGACCACGAACGGCTGGCGGCGGCGCTGGCAGGGACACCCATGCCGCTGGAGCCGGAGGACATCGAACGCCACGAGCGCAGCGGGCCAGTGAGCGAAGGGATCGCCAAGGTGCTGGAGACGACACCATGATCCTGCGCCGCTTCCTCGTCGCTCTGGCCGCAGCTCTCGCGCTGCTCGTTCCGGCACTGCCGCTCGCGGCAGATGATGCCGCTGCGCCCGAGGAAATCCGCCTGTGGCCCGGCACTCCGCCCGGCCAAGGCAAGGTGACGGGCGAGGAAAAGATCGGCGGCGAAGGCAGCGGTCTTGGCGCGGTCTCGAACATTGCGACGCCCCGGATGCGCGTCTACCGCCCGGCCACGCCCAACGGCGCTGCGGTGCTTGTGGCAGGAGGAGGCGGCTATTTTCGCATCCAGCTGAAGAAGGAAAGCACCCCCGCCGCCGAGTGGCTGCGCGCGCAGGGCTTTACCGTGTTCGAGCTGATCTACCGCCTGCCCAACGACGGCTGGGACGCCTCCGCGCCGTTCATGGATGCCCAGCGGGCGATGAAGATCATCCGCACCCGCGCGGGCGAGTTCGGCGTGAACCCCGGCAAGATCGGGATCATGGGCTTTTCCGCCGGGGGACACCTCGCCGGCTTCACCGCCTACCAGCCGGCCCGCGCGCTCTACACCGGGGCTGACGCTTACGAGAAGGTTTCAGCCCGACCGGACTTTGCGGTGCTGCTGTTCCCGGTGGTGACGCTGCGCAAGCCCTATGACACCACCCGCACCCGGCGCGAGATCGTTGGCGACACTGCCACGCCCGAGGCCGAATCCGCGTGGTCGCTCGATACCTATGCCACCAGCGACGCGCCGCCGACCATCATCTTTGCCGCTGCCGACGATCCGACCACGCCGCCGGGGCACGGCATCCTGTTGTTCCAGACCCTTGTCGCTGCCGGGGCGAGCGCGGAGCTGCACCTGTTCCGCGACGGCGGTCATGGCTGGGGTCTGGGCAAACCCGAGCAAGTCATCAGTCAATGGCCCGCGCTGTTCGCGCATTGGGCGCAATCACTTCAGATCATCGAAAAACGGGGAGAATAACCATGTCGACGAAGCTTCTGGGCAGGCTTGCCCTGCTGTGCACGGGAAGTCTGATCGCGGCCACCGCCGCCCATGCGCAGGATGTCGCCGCGCTGCCGCCCACCACCGATGCCGATCTTGAACGCGAGATCATCGTCACCGGCACCCAGATCCAGGGCGCCAAGATCAACGATGTCCTGCCCGTTACCGTCGTCGACGAGATCGACATCGCCAACGTCGCCGCCACATCGGGCGATGAACTGTTCCGCGCGATCCCGCAGGCGGGCGGCGTGGCGTTCAACGAGCAGAACGATGTCACCTCGAACAACGCCCGCGGCGATGCGGCCTCGATCAACCTGCGCGATCTGGGCACGGGCAACACCCTGCTGCTGATCAACGGTCGGCGCATGGTGCTGAACCCCGGCTTCCAGACCGAACTGCTGGTGCCGGTGGTTAGCCCTGACACCAACGAAATTGCCCCGGGCAGCGTACGGCGGCTGGAAGTGCTGCGCGACGGCGCCTCGGCGATCTATGGCGCGGACGCAGTGGCAGGGGTGGTCAACACCGTGCTGCGCAGCAACCGCAAGGGCGGCTTTATCGAAGGCGAATGGCGCGGGTCTGACGGCACCAGTCTTTACAGCACGCAGGTCAACGGCGGCTATGGCTTCGATTTCGCGGATGGTAGGGCCAATCTCACCATCTATGGCGGCTACTTCTACGAGAATGGCCTGCCCGCTGCGGCGCGGGCCTATTCGGCTGACGATGACAAGCGCGCGCTACTGGTAGGCACTGATTTCGCAGGCGATACGCAGTTCAACAACCGCAACACTTTCGGCCCGTTCGGCCAGTTCGATATCCAGATCACGAACAACAACCAGACGCCAATCCGCGACGATGACTTCTACCTCCAGCCATCAACTTTCACGGGTTGTCGCCTCGATTTCGGCAATGGCGTGTGCGCCCGCAACGGCGACAACCCTGCCGCTGAAGTGCGCTACAACCGTGCGTTCGGTACCACGTTGATCAGTGAAAAGACCCGCTACAATGCTGCCTTGCTGTTCAACTATGAATTCAGCAACAGCGTGGAGGGCTATTTCGAAGGCACCTTCTACCGATCAGAGAGTAGCCGCAACATCACTCCGGCGGCGATCCTCAGCGCGGTGCCGGTGGGGATTTCGCGTAATGCCTACTGGAACCCGTTCGGGCCGGTGAACTTCCCCGGCGGGGTGCGCAACCCCAACCGCCTGCCGGGCACGACCGTCCCCGCGGGCGGCGCTGATATCATTATGGAGCGTTACCGCTTCGTCGATGCCGGCAACCGCACGGTCGATGTCGACAAGGATTCCTACCGCTTCGTCGCCGGCCTGCGCGGCAATTTCGGCGCGTGGGATTTCGACACGGGCTTCGTCTATTCTGAGGCCAAGTCGACCGACCTAGAAGGCAACCGAGTCTCGTTGACCCTGTTGCAGCAGGCGATCAACCGTTCGACGCCGGATGCCTACAACCCCTTCAACGGCGGCTGCGTGACCGGTGACCCGGGCAATGATGATTGCACCCCCAATCCCGTCAGCTCGGTCGACCCGTTCCGCATCAGCGTGTTCCGCAAGGGCGAAACCACCCTTGCGCTGGCTGATTTCAAGATCAGTAACAGCGCTCTGTTTGGCCTGCCCGGCGGCGATGTCGGTATTGCGGCCGGGGTCGAATGGCGGCGCGAGACCTTCATCGATGATCGTGACCCGCGGATCGATGGCACCATCACCTGGACCGACAGTGTGATCCCGGGCGTGCGCGACGGCAGCGATGTTGTCGGAACCAGCGCCTCGCCTGACACCAGCGGCGCGCGCGAGGTCTATTCTGCCTTTATCGAAACCTTCGTCCCGCTGGTGAGCGAGGACATGGCTATCCCGCTGATCAACTCACTTAACCTCCAGCTGGCTGGCCGCATGGAGCACTTCAAGGACATCGACGAGACCGCCATCGTCCCGCGTGCTGCCGCATCCTGGAGCGTCATTCCCGGCCTGATGCTGCGCGGCGCCTGGTCACGGGGCTTCCGCGCCCCCAATCTCGTGCAGGTCAATGACGAAGGCACGACCCGTTCCAACACGCGCGACGATTTCGTCCGCTGTCAGGCCCAGGTCGAGAAGCGCCAGCTGGCCAACCTCGGCTTGTGTCCGGGCGAGGGCGTCATCAGCTTCCGGTCGGGCACCGACCTGCTGCAGCCCGAAGACAGCGAAAGCATCAATCTGGGCATCGTGCTCGAACCGAAGTTCATTCCCGGCCTGACGCTGACCGCGGATTACTGGCGCGTGAAGCAGACCGGGCTGGTCGGCACCTTCGGGGATGACAACGCGATTGCGCTTGACCTGCTGCTGCGCCTCACCGGCAGCAGCAACCCCGCCGTGATCCGCTCTGCGCCGACGGCGGAGCAGATCGCGCTCTATTCGGGAACGCGCCTTGCGGCAGCGGGCGATATCATCCAGGTGCTCGATCCCTATCTCAATCTCGACAGCCGTGTATCGAAGGGCTGGGACTTTGGCCTTGCCTATAACGTTCCCGATTTCGGCATCGGCAAATTCCGTCTTCGCTTCAACGCGGCGCGGCTGGAAAGCTTTGTCCAGTCGGCCGGGGAGGACGGGCAGGTTCTGCTCGACGGGATCGCCGCCGGTGCGCTGCCGCCCGAAGTGGTGGTTGGCGGGCTTGGCCAGCTGCTCGAGATCGACGGGCGGCCCAAGTGGCGCTTCAGCGGCTCGGTCAACTGGGACAGCGGTCCGGTCGATGTCTCGCTGTTCGCCAACTATGTCGGCGAAGTGTGGAACACCAGCGTGACCCGTGACGTGCCGATCGCGTCGGATGATCCGAACGCCAATTTCTACCGCGTCGATGATTTCCTCACAGTCAACTTTGCGATCGCCTACACCATCGAAAATGACACCGCGCTCGATGGCACCCGGCTGCGGTTCGGCATCAACAACCTGTTCGACAAGGATCCGCCGCTGGCCGACGAAACCTATGGCTACCTGAGCGCGCTGCACACGCCGCGCGGGCGGGTGTTCCGGGTCGAACTGCGCAAGCCCTTCTGATAGGTTCGGCCCATGGGAAGCACAAAGCGACACCTGTGGGCCGGTCTTGCGTTGATGGCAGGAGGTTGCGCTTCGGCGCCGCCCCCTGCCGGGCTATCGGATGCGGTCACGGCAGGGACCGCCTGCCGCACCTCCGCCGTAATCATCGCCTTCGATTTCGACGGGGCCGCGCCTGCGCGTTGCGCGGTGACAGGCGAGCGCGCCTTCACCCTGCTGGTGACGCCCGAGCATGCCCCGCCGATCAATCCCAGCCCCTGGTATGCCTTCCGGTACGAGGCGGCGGGCGATGCGCCGGTGAGCGTCACGCTGCGTTATCTTGAGGGCCGGCACCGCTATGTGCCAAAGCTGAAGGACGGCGCAGGCGATTGGCGCGATCTGGCCGCTGATCCGTCTGACGATGGCACCAGCGCGGTGCTGCGCCTGCCCGCAGGCAAGGGTCTGGTCGCCGCGCAGGAGATCGTCACACCGGGCGATGCCACGGCCAATCTCGCAAAGTGGAGCGCGGCAAGCAACGCGCCGGTGTTTACGCTCGGCACCTCGCATGATGGGCACCAGATCAAGGCGATCCGCCTCGGACGTGCGGATGCGCCCAAGCTGGTGGTCCTTCTCGGCCGCCAGCACCCGCCCGAGGTCACGGGGGCGATCGCGATGGAGGCCTTCGTCGATGCGCTGGCGGAGCGCGCCGGGACGCTGGGCGAGGTGCAGGTGCTTGTCGTACCGATGCTCAACCCTGATGGCGTGGTGCGCGGGCACTGGCGGGCGAACCGCGGCGCAATCGATCTCAACCGCGACTGGGGCGACTTCACCCAGCCCGAGACCCGCAGCGTCAAGGCGTGGCTCGATGCCCTGCCCAGCGGCGTGCGCCCGGTGCTGATGGTCGATTTCCATTCGACCGGACGCAACCTGTTCTACGTGCAGGGGGAGAACGAGGCGAGCCCGGCGCAGACGCGGTTCCTGGCGGCCTGGCTGGCCGGGCGCGAGGATGCCTTTGCTGGCTATCCTTTCACCCTCGAACCGCGTAACGCCAATCCGGGCAGCGGGACGTCCAAGAACTGGTTTCACCAGACTTATGCCATCCCCGCCTATACCTACGAAGTCGGCGACAACGCTGACCGCAAAGCAACACGCGCCGCCGCGCGGGAGCTGGCGGGCGGGATGCTTGGTGCGCTGGCAGCGCTGGGGGAGTAGCTAGGCCCAGCCCTCGCCCAGCGCGTCGGAAACCACGGCGGCGCGCAGGGCGGCGATGCCCATGCCTTTTTCGCTGCTGGTGAGGTGTAGTTCGGGATAGGCGGCAACATGTTTGCGCACCTCCGCGGCAGTCGCTTCGGCAACCTTGTCCAGCTCGCTCGCCTTGATCTTATCGGTCTTGGTCAAGACCACGCGATAGCCGACCGCCGCCTCGTCGAGCATTTTCATCATCGCCCGGTCGACCTCTTTGATCCCGTGGCGGCTGTCGACCAGCACCAGCGTGCGCGCCAGCACCGCGCGCCCGCGCAGATAGCTGTTCACCAGCGCCTTCCACTTGTCGACCACCTTCACCGGGGCCTTGGCAAAGCCGTAGCCCGGCATGTCGACCAGCCGGAACAGCGGCAGCGCGCCTTCTTCCTCCGGACGGCCCACGTCGAAGAAGTTCAATTCCTGCGTCCGCCCCGGCGTCACCGAAGCCCGCGCAATCGCCTTCCTGCCGGTCAGCGCGTTGAGCAGCGAGGACTTGCCCACGTTGCTCCGCCCGCAAAAGGCAATCTCCGGCACGACCGGATCAGGCAGGAATTGGAGCTGCGGCGCAGAGCGCAGGAAATCGACCGGCCCCGAAAAGAGCTTCGATGCGGCCTCCTCGCGCGCCTGCCAGTCATCAGGATCGGTCAAGGCCCTACCCCGCCCCCTTTTTGGCATCTGCCACCGCACTCGCCGCCTTAAGCTGCGGGTGCTTGGAGTAGAGATAACTCTGCTGCGCCAGTGTAAGGACGTTCGAGGTCACCCAGTAAAGCAGCAACCCGGCGGCAAAGGGCGCCATCACGAACATCAGGATCCACGGCATGATCGCAAACATCTGCTGCTGGACCGGGTCCATCGCAGCCGGGTTGAGCTTGAAGGTCAGCCACATGGTGATGCCGAGCAACACCGCGAGCGGGCCGATGGCGAGGAAGCCGACCACCTCGTAAGGCAGCAGCCCGAACAGATTGAGGATATGCGCCGGATCGGGGGCCGACAGGTCGCGGATCCACGCGATAAACGGCTCGTGCCGCATCTCGATCGCCAGCACCAAAACCTTGTAAAGCGCGAAGAAGATCGGGATTTGCAGCACAAGCGGCAGGCACCCGGCGAGCGGGTTAACCTTCTCGTCCTTGTAGAGCTTCATGATCTCCTGCTGCTGGCGCTGCTTGTCGTCCTTGAAGCGCTCCTGGATCTCCTTCATCTTCGGCTGCACAGCCTTCATTTGCGCCATGGACGCAAACTGCTTCTGCGCGATCGGGAACATCAGCCCGCGAATGATCACGGTGAGCAGGATAATCGCGAGACCGAAATTGCCGACCAGCCCGTTCAGGGTGCGCAGCAGCCACAGGATCGGCTTTTCGACGATCTCGAACCAGCCCCAGCTGATCGCCTTGCCGAAATAGGTGATGCCGCTCTCCTCATAGACATCGAGGATCTGGCTGTCCTTCGCGCCTGCATAGAGGCGGGTCTGCTGGGTGACGCTGCCGCCTGCGGGCACGGTCACCGCGCCATAGAGCAGATCGGTGCGGAACAGACTGTTGCCGAGCGCACGGAAGCCCGCGTCGTCAACCTTGACGTTGCCCTTGCCGTCGCCGGGTACCAGTGCGGCGAGCCAATATTGATCGGTAAAGCCCAGCCAGTCCGGCGCGCCCTCGGGACTTTCGCCGCCCAGCTCGGCCAGTTCCTCGTAGGAATGCGGATCCCACAGCGTTTCGCCGAACACCCCGACGGGGCCGGAATGGGAGACATATTCATCGCGCGTGGCATTGGTGCTGGTGCGCTTGATCAGCGCAAAGGGCTGGACCACCGCTGCACCGCCCCCGGCGTTGCGCACGCTCTGGGTGGCGGTGATCATGTAATTGGCATCCACCGCAAAGGTGATCGCATAGGTGACCCCGCTCGCATCGGTGCGGGTCAGGGTGACGGGCGTTGTCGGGGTCAGCTTGGTGCCATCGGCCTGCCACGGCTCATTGGCGGGCAGGCGCTGGCCGCCCGCGACAAAGCCGAACTCGGCGAAATACTGGCCCGGGGTGCCTTCGGGCGCGAACAGGCGCACCGGGCCGGAGCCCTTGTCGACCGTCTGCCGGTAATCCTTCAGCACGACATCGTCGATCCGCGCGCCCATGAGGTTGATCGAGCCCGCGATGCGCGGCGTATCGATGGCAACGCGGTTGCCGCTGGCAAGCGCGCTCTTGAGATCGACCTTGCGTGTTGCCGCGTCGCCGCCGAGGTTGCCTGCGCCCGGGGCCGCCGCCGCTCCCGCTGGTGCAGCTGCACCCGCCGCAGGCGCGGCCGGAGTTGTCTGCGCGGTGATGGCCGTCTCGGGATAGAAGTAACGCATCCCCAGATCCCACCCAAGAATGAGCAGGCCCGAAAGCACCACGGCGAGCAGAAGATTGCGATTGTCCAAATGTAAGCCCCGAGAGAATGCGACAACAGGTGTATTATGGGGTTAAGGCGGTCCCGTTTCCAGCCCCCCGGTTTCAGACCCTAAGGCACCGGATCATGTCCGTGCCCGCCCCAGGGGTGGCAGCGCATTAGCCGCTTAAATGCCATCCATCCACCCTTGAGCGCACCATACTTGCCGATCGCTTCGATGGCGTATTGGCTGCACGAAGGGGAGTAGCGGCACGAGGGCGGCAAAATGCGCGACGGGCCAAGCTGCCAGCCGCGCGCGATCAGGATGAGGACCTGCTTCATTTGCGCCCCGCGCCCCGGTTCCCTTTGCGCGGTCGCCGCCCGCCCGAAGGATCGCCCCGTCCTTCACGCGCCCGCTCAAGCGCTTTGGCCAGTTCCTCGGCCATCAGGTGAAAGTCCCGCTCCACCCCGCCCGCCCGGCCGATCAGCACGTGATCGTGATCGGGCAGGCCTTGCGAAGGCAGCGCCGCGCGCAGAAGCTCGCGAAACCGGCGCTTCATGCGATTGCGCACCACGGCGTTGCCGATCTTCTTGGTGACGGTGATCCCGTAGCGGATGCCCTGACCGTCATTGGGGCGCGTCAGCAACACAAACCCGGTGCGCGCGTTGCGGGTGCCCGCATTGGCGCTGAGAAAGTCGGCGCGTTTGGTGAGAACCGAGATCATGAGATCGCCCATAGAGCAGCGGCAGAGGTCGCAAAAGTCAACGGGCCCCCAACGGGAGCCCGCAAGGCCGACCGGCCGCCCGCAGCGACGCGGCCTTCAGGCCGCATGAGCGAGGAAATCGCACCCGCGGAGGCGGGTGCGGAACACAGATTACGCGCAGAGCTTCTTGCGACCGCGGTTGCGGCGGGCGCGCAGCACTTTGCGGCCACCCGGGGTCGCCTTGCGCGCGAAGAAACCGTGACGACGGGCGCGCACGAGATTGCTGGGCTGGAAGGTACGCTTCATATCATCCTCGAAAGACTGACCGGCAGACACGCATCGGGCACTGCCCATACGCCAGCCGGGGCCGCAATGCCGCGACCGCAAAACAGACCGGGGCCGTTATGGGAAAGCCGCCCCCGAGTCAAGCAGACCCGCGCCAAGTTCGGCATAGGCAAGCTGCGGCGCGGGGGTCGCTGCAAAGGCGGGGACGACAGGCAGTGCCTTCGGGAGGCGCAGCGCCTCGGCCAGCGCCGCGCCTGACCGCGCCAGCGCGAACCGCAGCGCGGCCTGTGCGTTGATATCGATCGTGCGGGATGCGGGCGCAATCCAGCGCGCCATCTCCGGCCCTTTGAGCCACAGAGCGCCTGCGTGGGGCACGGAATTGGTCATCGCATAGAAGGCACGGGCTTGGTCGGCGCTCATGCCCATTTCGGTGTAGTAGTCGAGGTAGAGCCGGTTTTCGGGTGCATCGGGGCCGAAATCGGCAGGCTCGCGGCCCATCTCGTCGCGCCAGGAATGCACCGCGAACAGCGCGCCCGGATCAATCGTCCGGCGGGTGCCTGCAAGGAACAGCTCGACCGCACCCGAGCGCGCCGATCCACCTGCAGGAACATGGGTGGCAAGCCCGGCCGCGCGAATCGCGCGGCCAAGACGGAGGTTGGCGAGATCATTGCTGGTACCGGGCGCGTCGGCGAATTCGATAACTTCAAGGCCGGGATGGGCCGCCAGCATCGCCGCGAACGCGTGCGGCGAGGCGGCATCGGTCGGCGCGACCAACGCAGCGCGACGCTCGTCAATGACGCGGAAGGGGCCGAAAGCGCCGATCCCGCCGGTCTGGGCCAGAGCGCGCGGCCGGGCAATGAAGCGCACCGGCTGCTCGACGGTGGTTGCGGTGATGGTGACGCTGCCCGCCTTTGCAACGGTTGTGGTTGCCGTGGTTTCGAAGGTGGCGGGCGCGATGCTGGCCGGGCTGTCTTCGACCCGCACCCACTGCTGGGTGGCCGGGTCCCATTCCTCAACCCAGCTGACCGTCGAAACGACACGCGCACCCGATTGCGCCAGCGCAACTCCGCTCGGGAGGAGCAGCGCGAGGGCAGCAACGAGAAGGGCAAGAGCGCGGTTCATGATTGCGCTTGTCGCCCCAAGCGCCTTCCCATTTTGCCAAGATTTATGCTTTAAAAAAGCCTTAGGATTTGCACGTGGAAGGGCGGCAACACGCCATTAGGCATCGCCGCGCGGCCGATGCAGACGCGCGGGCCTCCAATCATAGGAGGCTCGCTGGCAATCCTCCAAGGACAGGGCCGAACGCCGCCTGCCAAGCGAGTTTTCTCCCCACGCACCTGCCTTGTGAAACGCTCGACAAGTCCTTCGGAACGCTGCACAATCACAGCCTCGGGGGCAGGCAAAGGGGGTGGTGATGGTCGCGCTGGTGAAGACGGTTGCCTACCTCGGGCTGGAGGCGCGCAGCGTTGAGGTGCAGTGCCATGTCGGCCCCGGACTGCCACGGTTCAACGTGGTCGGCCTGCCCGACAAGGCGGTGAGCGAAAGCCGTGAACGGGTGCAGGCCGCGCTGGCGGCGATGGGCCTCGCGCTGCCGCCCAAGCGGATCACGGTCAACCTGTCACCCGCCGATCTGCCCAAGGACGGATCGCATTATGATCTGCCGATCGCGCTCGCCCTGCTGGCGGCGATGGGCGTCACCGATGCCGAGCAATTGGGGGACTGGATCGCGGTGGGAGAGCTGGCGCTGGACGGCCGGGTGGTCGCCAGCCCCGGGGTGCTGATCGCCGCCCTGCACGCCAGCGAATCGGGCACCGGCCTGATCTGCCCTGCGGAACAGGGCCCCGAAGCACGCTGGGCCAGCGGGGTGCCGGTGCTTGCGCCGCGCGATCTGATCAGCCTGTTGGGGCACCTCAAAGGCAGCCTTGTGCTCGACGATCCGCCGCGCGGGGCGGTGGCCGATGCAGCAACGGGGAATGATCTCAAACAGGTGAAGGGGCAGGAAACAGCCAAGCGCGCGCTGGAGATTGCGGCAGCAGGCGGGCACAATCTGCTGATGGTCGGCCCGCCAGGGTCGGGCAAGAGCCTGCTTGCCTCGTGCCTGCCCGGCATCCTCCCCCCGCTGACCCCGGCCGAGGCGCTGGAGGTATCGATGGTGCAGTCGGTTGCGGGGACACTGGAAGCAGGCCGGATCAGCCGCGCCCGCCCGTTCCGCGCCCCGCACCATTCGGCGAGCATGGCGGCGCTTACCGGCGGCGGGCTGAAGGTGCGTCCGGGCGAGGTCAGTCTTGCCCACCTTGGCGTGCTGTTCCTCGACGAACTGCCCGAATTCCAGCGCCCCGTTCTCGATTCGCTGCGTCAGCCGCTGGAGACGGGGCAAGTCGATGTCGCCCGCGCCAATGCCCACGTCACCTTCCCCGCGCGGGTGCAGCTGGTGGCGGCGATGAACCCGTGCCGCTGCGGCTATGCGGGCGATCCGGCGCGCAACTGCAACAAGTATCCGCGCTGCGTGGGCGACTATCAGGCGCGGCTATCGGGGCCCCTGCTCGACCGCATCGACCTGCATGTCCATGTCGGCGCAGTCAGCGCACTCGACATGACCCTCCCCCCGCCCGCCGAAGGCAGCGCCGAGGTGGCGAAGCGTGTCGCCGCCGCCCGCGCGCGGCAGGTGGCGCGGGGTGTGCGCTCCAATGCCGAGCTGGAGGGCGAGCGGCTCGATCACTACGGCACTCCGGACGAGGCAGGCCGCAAGCTGCTGCTGCAGGCCGCTGAAAAGCTGCGCCTGTCGGCGCGCGGCTATACGCGGATGCTCCGGGTCGCGCGCACAATTGCCGACCTCGCTGGGTGTGAAACCGTAGGCCGCGTGCACATCGCCGAGGCGCTATCCTATCGACTGATGACGGGTTAAGGGGCAGCTCAGGGCCGCCCCTCTGCTCCGGCCCGGTCAAGGGCGCAGTGGCGATTTCGGACGATCCTTCAGCATTGGCAGCGGATGAGCCGCGGGGCCTTGCGGCGCTGTGGGCGAGCCTGCGCGATGCGTCGCGGCAGCGCAAGCTGGCCAGTCTTGCCATCGCCCTCGCGCTGGAAGGGCTGATCCTGATGCTGCTGCTCACGCTTGGTGCGCAGATAGCCGGGGTGGACGACGGGGAGGATGTGACCACCTTCAAGGCGGTCGAGTTCGCTGCCCCGCCCGCGCCCGAGCCCGAAACAGCCACCGAGGCCAGCGAGGCCGAAACCGCGCAGGAGGAGCAGCCGGTGCCGGACCAGCCCCTGCCCCAGCCGCAGCGCCCGTCGCCGCTGGCGCTCAATCCCCGGCCCGCCCCGCCCCCGCCGCCGCCTGCTCCGCCGCAGGAGCAACCCCCGCCGCAACCGCAGCCGCGTCCGGCGCCCAAGATCGGTGCGCGGATCAATCCGAACCGGGGCTACGGCCCGGTCGACACCGGCAACCCACGCACCGCGGGTGACAGCCAGCAAGTCGGCACTGCCCCCAATGGCGAGCCGCTTTACGCCGCGCGCTGGTATCGCGAACCGACCGATTCCGAGCTTGCGGGCTACCTTTCGACCGCAACCGCACCTTCGGTGGCGCTGATCGCCTGCAAGACGGTTGCGGGCTATTATGTCGAAGATTGCGTGCTGGTCAGCGAAAGCCCGCAAGGCTCGCAAATCGGGCGCGCGGCCTTGGCGGCGAGCTGGCAATTCCGCGTCCGCCCGGCGCGGATCGGCGGGCGCGAGCAGTTCGGAAGCTGGGTGCGGATCAGGATTGACTATAC
>RDXA01000079.1 GCA_004292705.1 Sphingomonadales bacterium
GTGCTGCGCAGCCAGACGCAGGCCTATTATGGCCCCGCCAATGCCGGGCATTTCGGCCTGTCGCTGGGGAGCTACGCACACTTCACCTCGCCGATCCGGCGCTATTCCGACCTGCTGGTGCACCGCGCGCTGGTGGATGCCTACAAACTCGAACAACCCGCTCCGCCGGGGTCGATCCCGGCCACCAGCGGGCTGTCCGACCGCGACCGCGCCAGCTTGCAACAGGTCTCCGACGCGATCAGCCAGACCGAGCGCCGCGCGATGGAGGCCGAGCGCGATACCATCGACCGCTATGTCGCCGCCTGGCTGTCGGTCCGCGTCGGCGAGGTCTTCGACACGCGCATCACCGGCGTGCAGTCCTTCGGCTTCTTTGCCACCATAGTCGGGCTGGGCGGCGATGGCCTCGTGCCGATCTCGACTCTCGGCGGCGAGTATTTCCGCCATGACGAGGCAGCGCAGGCGCTGGTCGGCAGCGACAGCGGCACGACCTACGCCAGCGGCGACCGGCTGAAGCTGAAGCTGGCCGAGGCCAATCCCCTCACGGGTGCGCTCAAATTCGTGCTGCCCGATGCCGATGCCCGCGCCATCGAACCGCGAGGGACACGCCCGGATGACCGCAAGCGCGGACCAGGCGCGCCCAGGAAGGCGGGCAAGTTCATGGTCGGCCAGCGCGGGCGGCCCGGCAATATCCGTCATCAGGGCCGCAAGAAATAGTCCGTTCCGGTTCAGGCCAGCAGGGCGTTACCGCTTTCGTCGTAGTCGGCCGGGATGATGTAGAGCGGGCAGGGCAAGCTTCCTGCCGCCGCGGAGAAATGCGTTACCAGCGGCCCCGGCGTCCCGCCCTTCGCCGCGCCCAGCACCAGCGCGGCGACCTCCGCATGTTCAGCGAGGAATTCGCTGACGATCCGCTGGCCCTGTCCGATCTTGACCGAAATGGTCGGCATGATCCCGCTTTCGGCCAGCAGATTGCCCGCCACGCCATGCGCCAGCATCTCGGCCCGGTCCCGCGCCTCGGCCTCGATGGTCGCCTGCACCGCGCCGAATGCGCTGAAATTCTGCTGCGGCACCAGTGCGAGCAGATGCACCGCGCCGCCCACCGCCACTGCCCGGCGCGCGGCATAGCGCAAGGCGGCGGTCGCCTCCTCGCTCTCGTCGATGATGACCAGAAATGTGCGCATCGTGTCAGGCCCCGTTGAGGGCGAGGGTATCAATGCATTCGTATGGATTGGCAAGTCCCACCCCGCCAAACCCCATTGCCCCCCTTGCTCGCCGCTAGGGAATTGGCCAGAGAGCGGGGCAAGGATCGTTTACGGGAGTATCAGCGGATCATGGCCTTGGACATCAAGATGCCCGCCCTTTCACCGACGATGGAGGAAGGCACGCTCGCGCGCTGGCTGGTCAAGGTGGGGGATACGGTTTCCTCGGGCGACGTGATGGCCGAGATCGAGACCGACAAGGCGACAATGGAGTTCGAGGCGGTCGATGAAGGCGTGATCGCGGAGATTGTGATCGCGGAAGGCACCGAGGGCGTGAAGGTCGGCGCGGTGATTGCGCGCCTTGCGGTTGAGGGTGAAGACGCCGCTCCCGCACCCGCACCCGTCACACCGGCACCCGCGATGGAGGCCTCTGCCGATGGTCCGGCGGCGACCCCGACCGCGCGCAAGCTGGCCGAGCAGAACGGGATCGACCTTGCCAGCCTCACCGGCACCGGCCCCAAGGGCAAGATCACCAAGGAAGATGTCGAGGCCGCGATCGGTTCCGGCGGCGTTACTGCCGCGCCTGCCCCTGTTGCCGCAACGGCTCCGGCACCCGCAGCCGCTCCGGCCGCTTCGGGAGAGCGCATCATCGCCTCGCCGCTCGCCAAGCGGATTGCGGCAGACAAGGGCATCGATCTTGCGCTGGTCAAGGGCACCGGCCCCCACGGGCGGATCGTCAAGGACGACGTCGAGAATTTCACAACTGGCACCGCGTCAGCTGCGGCTCCGGCGGTTGCGGCGAGCGCGCCTGCTCCCGCCGCCGCGCCTGCACCCTCACCCGCCATCGAGGGCGGCGCGCCCTTTGCCGAGGAAAAGCTGTCGGGCGTGCGCAAGGTCATCGCCCGCCGCCTGACCGAGAGCAAGCAGACCGTTCCGCACTTCTACCTCACCATCGACATTCGGCTCGATCCGCTGCTGGAGTTGCGCGCACAGCTCAACAAGTCGCTCGAGCCCGATGGGGTGAAGCTCTCGGTCAACGACCTCCTGATCAAGGCGCTGGCCCGCGCGCTGATCCGCGTGCCGCAGTGCAATGTCAGCTATCATGGCGACACGCTGCGGCGGTACAGCCGCGCCGATATCTCGGTGGCGGTGGCCGCGCCTTCGGGCCTGATCACCCCGGTGATCACCAACGCCGACACCAAGGGCCTCGCCGCGATCTCGACCGAGATGAAGACGCTCGCGGGCAAGGCGCGTGATGGCAAGCTGATGCCGCACGAATATCAGGGCGGCACTGCGAGCCTGTCGAACCTCGGCATGTTCGGGATCAAGCAGTTCGACGCGGTGATCAACCCGCCGCAGGGCAT
>RDXA01000080.1 GCA_004292705.1 Sphingomonadales bacterium
GCCGAGCCGATGTTCGTGCCGAACGAACTGATGGCGACCTATTATCGCCAGCGTGCGGGCGCAGGGATGATCCTCACCGAAGCGACCGGCATCAGCCGCGAAGGCCTCGGCTGGCCGAGCGCGCCGGGGATCTGGTCGGACGAGCAGACCGAGGCGTGGAAGGCCACCACCAAGGCCGTGCACGAAGAAGGCGGCCTCATCGTCATGCAGCTGTGGCACATGGGCCGCATCGTTCACCCCTACTTCCTGGATGGCGAGCCGCCCTTCTCCGCTTCGGCGACCACCGCCCCGGGCGAGGCGCATACGCCCACCGGCAAGTCCCCCTATGCGCAGGCGCGCGAAATGACGCTCGAGGATATCAAGCGCACCATCGCCGACTATCGCCGCGCGGCCGAGAACGCCAAGACAGCGGGCTTCGACGGGGTGCAGCTCCACGGCGCGAACGGCTACCTTGTCGACCAGTTCCTGCGCGATGGCACCAACCTGCGCACCGACGAATATGGCGGCTCGCCCGAGAACCGCACCCGCTTCATGCGCGAAGTCTTGGAAGCGCTGATCGACGTGTGGGGCGCGGACCGCGTCGGCATCCGCCTCTCGCCCAATGGCGATTCACAAGGGACCGATGACAGCAACCCGGCGGCGACCTTCGGCGCGGCGGCCAAGGTGTGCGAAGAACTCGGTCTCGCCTTCGTCGAACTGCGCGAGCCTGGGCCGGAGGGAACCTTCGGCCGCACCGACGTGCCCAAGCAGAGCCCGCTGATCCGCCAGATCTACACCGGCAAGCTGATCCTCAACAGCGATTACACCGCCGAGGAAGCCGTGGCCGATGTGACCAGCGGCAAGTGCGACGCGGTGAGCTTTGGCCGCCCCTACATCTCCAACCCCGATCTCGAAAAGCGGATCGCGGCGGGCGCCCACTGGAACCCCAACAAGGATGTGCCCAAGAGCTGGTATTTCCCCATCCCGCAGGGCTACATCGACTACCCGACGCTGGAAGAAGAACAGGCGCAAGCGGCCGAGTAAGGCTAGGCTCTGTCCCCCCTTCCTTTTCGGAAAGGGGGGGATAGGAGACCGGGACGCTATCCGGCAGGCGCTTGTTCTTGAACCTATTGCTGGGCTTCAGGGGCCGGGGCAGCAGGCGCTGCTTCGGCCCCTTCGCTTGCGGGCGCGCCGTCGATCCCTGGTACGGGCTCGACCTCGGGCTGCTCAGCGTCGATATCCCCCACCGGCGGAGCCTGACGCGGGGCCAATGGTGCCTGCGAATCGAGCTGTTCCAGCGGGATCATCGCATCGCTGATCGAGCCCGCGAGCACTTCCCCCGACGCGGCATCGCCCTCGGCAGCAGGCGGGGCAGCTTCTTCGCCGCAACCCGCAGCAAGGAGACCAAGGACGAGGATCACGGCGCGTTTCATCGGCATGCTCTTGTGGCAGCCGCATCCAATGCGTCAAGGAAACCGTCGCTCGTGGCCATCAGGGCCGCGTCCCACTGCTCCGCCGAGACATGGACACCGAGCCGTGAAAGGCTGGTGACACCGTATTCGGCGATCCCGCAGGGCACGATCCCGCCGAAATGGGCGAGGTCAGGATCAAGGTTCACCGAGAAGCCGTGCATTGTCACCCAGCGCCGCACGCGCACGCCGATCGCGCCAATCTTGGCCTCGGAGCCGTCGATGTCGCGGGTCCAGATGCCGACCCGGCCCTCGGCGCGCCAGCTTTCAACCCCGAAGGTTGCCAGCGTGGCGATCACCCAGCCTTCAATCGCATGGACGAAGCAGCGCACGTCCTTGCCACGCTGGGCGAGATCGAGCACCAGATAGCCCACCCTTTGCCCCGGCCCGTGATAGGTATAGCGCCCGCCGCGTCCGGCCTCGACCACCTCGAAGCGGGGATCGACCAGTTCGGCCGGATCGGCACTGGTGCCCGCAGTATAGACCGGAGGGTGTTCCAGCAGCCAGATCAGCTCCGCAGCCTCGCCCTCGTGGACGCCCGTATTGCGCGCCTCCATTTCGGCGAGCGCCGCCGTGTAGGCGACCGGCGCGCCTTCACGCCGCCATTCGATCGGGAATGCAGGGCCGGGGGCCGGAGCAATGCTTGCCATGCCGCATCGGTGGGGGCATTGAGCGGCGAGATCAAGAGGCGATTGCGCTTGTGCAACCCTCGGCGTCCTACGGGATCGGAAGGGCAGTGATGGCAAACCGCAGACTCGCGATGGTCAAGCTTGATATGGGGCAGGCCTGGACGCAGGCGACCGGCATGATCGGGGCCAATCGCGATCTGGTGAGCGTGCTGGCCGGGATTTTCCTGTTCCTGCCCCTGTTCGTGGTGGTCTATCTGCTGTTGACGAGTGGCATGGACTTCGGCGGCGGCGGCCAGCCCGATCCCGCGCGGGTCAGCGCGCAGATCAACGCCTTTCTGCTGGCGAACTGGTGGGCGGTGCTGCTCGCGGTGATCGGCCAACTTTGCGGCGGAATCGCAATCCTCGCGCTGCTCGGCGACCCTGCGCGCCCGACCGTGCGCGAAGTGCTGGGCGGAGTGCCGAGGCTGCT
>RDXA01000081.1 GCA_004292705.1 Sphingomonadales bacterium
TCCTGCCCCCCGGCGTGGAAGACCTTGAGCACGTCCTCGTTCTCGCACATCAGATCGAGCAGCGGGGTGAGGTCGATGCCGTCGGCCATCGGATCAATCGCGGCGGCTTCTTCGGTGTTGGCGATCTGCACCAGGCACAGTTCGGGCCAATAGGTGTTCTCGCGCATGAATTCGGTGTCGACCGCGACGAATTCGGACTTGGCGAGGCGGGTGCAGAGGTCGGAGAGGGCTTCGGTGGTGGTAATCAGCGGATGGATTTTCATGTCGTCTTTTCGCTTTGCGGGCGGAGTGCCGCCCTCGGGATTGAACCCAGTTTGCGCCCGTGCCGACTGATCCGCCATCGGGCCTGTCCCTGTTGCGCGCGACGGCCGCAGGAAGAAACCCGCTCAGCCGCGCGTGCGCGCCCTAGCGTCATAGGCCGAAAAAAGGAACGGCATAAGCGCCGCCCTGCCGCTTTCACACAGTTTCGGGCGGCTATCTGCGCTTGTTCAGAAAATCGGCCAGAGCGCTGGCGGCGAGATTGCCGAGCGCGGGCAGGACATCCTTGGGTTTGCGCACGTGGCGCAGGCTTTGTTCGGCCAGCCGGGCGAAATCGGTAAACTCGGGGTGGTCCTTAAGAATATCATCCACCGAGGGGCGATCGCGCTTGGCACGCCGCTGCGAGCTTTCGGCGCTGCGGTATCCCGCGTCCCGATGCGTCGATCGGTGCTCATTGCCCGCAGCCTGCTCGAAAAGGCGGACGTAGGGGCGGGATTCGTCGAACGACATCACCGTCGCATCGAAGAAGGGGAAGTCCTCGTTGCTACCGACCAGCACTGCCATCGGTTTGCCCAAGCCGCGGGTGCGAATGGTGTCGCGCACGACCAGATGCAGGATGATCGCTGAGGCACAGGCAGCGAGCACATAGATATCGCCCGCGGCATCATCACTGTCTCCCGGACGGCGCGCCGACCAGATCGCGCCGTAGAGCCGCTCCATGCCCTTGACCTCGATATTGACCTCGATATCCGAGAAATGCCCCTGCCATTCGGAATAGCCGCCCGAGTATCCCGCCAAAATCTGCTCGCGCGTGGCGGTCGAGAAATGGACGATGTCCATGTCTTCGTAATAGTTGGTCTCGAGAACCGGCTCGAGATTGCCATCGGCGTCGGTCGTCCTGGGGCTGAAGTGGCCGGGCCAGCTGAAGTCTATCCCAATGGCGGTGGCGTCGCTCCCGGAAAAGCGCTGGCTCAAGAACCACTCCCACCCGAGAAGTTCGACATTTCGCGGGTCGAGTGTCAGTGCAAGACTGGCAAGGTGCGACCCCGCCGCCGCGAAAGGTTCGAGCGCGCACCTCACCTGCGCCAGAGCCGCATCGGGCTTGCCCTGTCGCAGCATAGTCTGCAATTCGTCCATGAAGGCGCGCTGTTCTTCGCGGCTGGCAAAAGCCCGTTGCATCATCATGGTCTCCAAAATCTGGTGTGCAGCATAGAGCCCGACGCTTTCCATAGGGTTACGATCATCCTGCCGCTTGCGCACAAGCCACCACTGGATTTACGGCGCTCGCTCGCCTAGAGGCGCGCCTTCGCTTTCTACAGCTTCGGATAACCCGCCAATGCACCCCTACCGCACGCATACTTGCGCACAGCTTTCTTCCGATCATGTGGGCGAAACCGTCCGCCTGTCGGGCTGGGTTCACCGCAAGCGCGATTTTGGCGGGTTGCTGTTCGTCGATTTGCGCGATCACTACGGCATCACGCAAATCGTTGCCGATGCGGACTCGCCCGCTTTGGCCGTGCTGGATCGGTTGCGGGTGGAATCGGTCATCACCATCGAGGGAGAGGTGAAGGCGCGTTCGGCTGAGACCGTGAACCCGAAGCTCTCCACCGGCGAAGTCGAGGTGTTTGCACGGCAGATCACCGTGCTCAGCACCGCTGAAGAACTGCCGCTGCCGGTCGCTGACGAGCAGCCTTACCCAGAGGATGTGCGGTTGAAGTACCGCTTCCTCGATCTGCGGCGTGAAACTCTGCACAAGAACATCATGACCCGCGTGGCGGTGATCGCCGACATGCGCGCGCGGATGAACGCAGCCGGCTTCAACGAGTTCTCGACGCCTATTCTCACCGCGTCTTCACCGGAGGGCGCGCGCGACTTCCTCGTGCCGAGCCGCATCCATGCAGGCAAGTTCTACGCGCTCCCGCAGGCGCCGCAGCAATACAAGCAGCTGCTGATGGTGGCGGGCTTCGACCGCTATTTCCAGATTGCCCCGTGCTTCCGCGACGAAGACCCGCGCGCCGACCGTCTGCCGGGCGAGTTCTACCAGCTCGATCTGGAAATGAGCTTCGTCACGCAGGAAGAAGTCTGGGAGACGATGGAGCCCGTCATTCAGGGCACTTTTGCTGCCTTTGCGGGCGACAAGGAAGTCACCCCCGCCGGTGAATTCCCGCGCATCCCCTATGACGAGGCGATCCTCAAGTACGGCAGTGACAAGCCCGACCTTCGCAACCCGCTGATCATCAGCGATGTCTCCGCACACTTCACGCAGTCGGGC
>RDXA01000371.1 GCA_004292705.1 Sphingomonadales bacterium
AGCACTTCCTTGATCTCGTTGAGCGACTTGCGGCCGAAGTTCGGCGTGCGCAGCATCTCGGCTTCGGTCTTCTGGACCAGATCGCCGATGTAGATGATGTTGTCGTTCTTGAGGCAGTTGGCGCTGCGGACCGACAGTTCTAGCTCATCCACCTTCTTGAGGAGGTAGCGGTTGAGCTGGTTGGCGTCGCTTTCTTCCGGCTGCACCGCGTGGCCGATCATCGTGCCGACCGGCTGCGGGATGCCGTCTTCAAAGTGGACGAACAGGGTCAGCTGGTCCTGAAGGATGCGCGCGGCATAGGCCACCGCGTCTTCCGGGGAAACGGTGCCATCGGTTTCGACCGTCAGCGAGAGCTTGTCGTAATCGAGCTCTTGTCCGACGCGGGCGTTCTCGACCTTGTAGCTCACCTGACGAACGGGCGAATAAAGCGAGTCGACCGGGATCAACCCGATCGGCGCGTCAGCCGGACGGTTCTGCACCGCAGGCGAGTAACCCTTGCCCGTGTCAGCCGTCAGCTCCATGTTGAGCGTCGCGCCTTCATCGAGCTGGCAGATCACCAGATCCTTGTTCATGATCTCGATATCGCCGGTCACAGCAATGTCGCCCGCCTTGACCGCACCCGGGCCCGTGGCCGAGAGCTGCAGGCGCTTGGGGCCTTCGCCTTCCATCTTCAGCGCGATCTGCTTCACGTTGAGGACGATGTCGGTGACATCTTCCCGCACACCGGCAAGCGACGAGAATTCGTGCAGCACATTCTCGATCTTGATCGAGGTGATGGCCGCGCCTTGCAGGCTCGAAAGCAAAACCCGGCGCAGTGCGTTGCCGAGAGTCAGGCCGAAGCCACGCTCGAGCGGTTCGGCCACAAACGTTGCCTTGCGCTGACGATCGCCGCCATCCTTGATTTCCAGGGAGTTGGGTTTCTTGAGTTCCTGCCAGTTCTTGGTGTTGACGGACATGGATTTCCCCTAATGCGCCTTGTGGGCGGTTCAAATTTGGGCGGGCCGGATGCGCGGATACGACGCGGCATCAGACCCGTTCGGGCGGCAGGAGCGCGGCGCGCCCCCGCCCACCCGGCGGATCAGACGCGGCGACGCTTGGAAGGACGCACGCCGTTGTGCGGGATCGGCGTGACGTCGCGGATCGAGGTAATGTTGAAACCGACAGCTGCAAGACCCCGCAGCGCGCTTTCACGGCCCGAACCCGGGCCCTTCACTTCGACTTCGAGCGTCCGAACACCGTGTTCGGCGGCCTTCTTGCCGGCATCATCGGCGGCAACCTGTGCAGCATAGGGCGTCGACTTGCGGCTGCCCTTGAAGCCCATCATCCCGGCCGACGACCACGAAATGGCGTTGCCCTGCGCGTCGGTGATGGTGATCATGGTGTTGTTGAAGCTGGCGTTGATGTGCGCAACGCCGCTGGTGATGTTCTTCTTGTCACGGCGCCGGATACGGCCTGGTTCGCGTGCCATTTTCTGAATTCCTCTAGCTCGTCAGAAGGAAAAAGCGTGAGCGGCTTGGCGCCCGCTTACTTCTTCTTGCCCGCGATGGGCTTGGCCTTGCCCTTGCGGGTGCGGGCGTTGGTGTGGGTACGCTGGCCGCGAACGGGCAGACCGCTCCGGTGACGCAGACCGCGATAGGCACGCAGGTCCATCAGACGCTTGATGTTCATCGCGGTGTTGCGACGAAGATCGCCTTCGACGGTGAAATCGGCGTCAATGGTTTCGCGGATCCGCAGCACTTCCTCGTCGGAGAGGTCCTGCACACGCGCTGAGTGCGCGATACCGAGCTTGTCAGCGATCTGGACGGCGGTGGTACGACCAATACCGTGAATATAGGTCAGCGCGATGATTACGCGCTTGTTGGTGGGGATATTGACCCCGGCAATACGAGCCACTTATTTCTCCATGCTCCACAGAGGTTTCGGCCACAAGAGGGCCACCCCTATCTCAACGCTCATTCATCCTCATGTTCGCTTGCCGGACTGACGAAGGCCTTGTGACCGGATCATAAACAGCAAAAAGTCCGGTCGGCACGCGCAAGGGCGATGCCTGCCGAACTTTCTTCGAACATGTCGAATGAGCCGCGCGCATAGGCTGATTCGCCACAGGCGTCAACCGCAAGACACCGAGCGTTCTCCGTCTCCGAAGTCATCTGCGCATGAGCGCGATCAGCCCCCCTGCCTTTCGCCGGAGGCACCCGTCAGCGGGGAGGCTTTTCGTCCTCCAGGTCATCGAAAGCAGCCTCAACCGATGGGATCTTGGGCGCAGGCTTCGGGGGCGGATTGGAAGGTGCTGCCTTAGGCGGAGCGGCCGGCTTCGCGGCGGCCGCAGGCATAGCGGCAGCCTTGGCACCGCCCTGTCCCGCAGCGGCTGGCTTGTCTTCGGCAGTATCTTTGGCCGGAGCGCCGGACGTTATCGGCGTGTCAGGCATTGCCACTACGCCGAGCGGCTTTGCCAGCGCGGCGAGTTGGGCACCCATCACCCCATCGACTGCCTTCGAGATTACAGGCACCTCGTATCTCATCGGCCCGCCGACATTGTATTCCCACACGATCCGGGTGCCTTCGGCGCTCTTGCTGATCGCGATGGTCAGCACACCTGTCACAGGCTCGCTCTGGAGTGGGCCGAGGCTGCCTATCATCCGCAGCGCTGCTTCGGGATAGGCCTGAACCACGCGCATGTGTTCGACACTGCCTTCCAGTGTGAAGCGCCCCGGCTCGTCAACCTCGGGAATGGTCTCGCAAAAGCAGCCGCCGGCCTGAGGCATCAATGTGAGGTTCTTTGCATCGCCCGACCAGGTATGCTCGGAACGCCACCAGCCCGCGGGCGAGATCAACGCAAGCCACACCTCCTTGGGAGACGCCTTGACCACAACCTCGTGGCGCGAGACAAATCCGTTGTCCGTCGAGCGTGTCACCTCAGCCACAGCAGGCGAGGCGCATGCAACTGCTGCCAGCGCGAGCGCCGCAGCATGAACCCTCATCGGTAATGTCATGGAACGGCCCTCCCTTGCGACCATTGGTCGAGGCTGGGCCAAATGTGAGTGCAAGGCAAGTCCCGGAGCCTGCTCAACCCGCGAGGATAGCGTCAATCTGTCTGGCAACAGTCTCGATTGCCGCCATCCCATCAACCCTGGTCACGATCCCGCGTGCTTCGTAGCCCGGCAGAATGGGCGCAGTCTTGGCGCGATACTCCTGCATCCGCATCCGCACGGTTTCCTCGTTGTCGTCCGGGCGGCGCTTGAATTCGGTGCTGCCACAGCTGTCGCACACACCCTCCTTGGCGGGCGGGTTGGCGGTGTCGTGGTAGAGCGCGCCGCAATTGGCGCAGGAAAAGCGACCGGTGATCCGCTCGACCAGTGCATCCTCGTTCACTTCCAACTCGATGACGTGGTCAAGCACGCGGCCGTTTTTGGCAAGGATCGCATCGAGCGCGTCGGCCTGCGCGGACGTGCGGGGGTAGCCGTCAAAGATTGCACCGGTTTCAGGGCCCATCGCGGCGAGCTCGGCATCGATCAGGTCCGATACGATCTCGTCGGAGACGAGTTCGCCGCGCTCCATCACTTCCTTGGCCTTGAGCCCGACAGGGGTGCCCGCCTTGACGGCCGCCCGCAGCATGTCGCCGGTCGAAAGCTGGCGCATCCCGTGACGCTCGACCAGCCCCGCGCTTTGCGTCCCTTTACCGGCGCCGGGAGGGCCAAGAAGAATGATGTTCACGAACGGTCCCCCAATATCGCCGCGGGTCGCTGCCCGTCGCGTGTTTTCAGACTTGTGGGTTCAACCAAGCTAGGGTCCGCGTCAAGCCGACATCTGTCGGATATCAGCGCATGCGTCCCTTGAGCTTCGCTTTCTTGATCAGATCGCCATATTGCAGGGCCAGCAGGTGCGACTGGATCTGACTGATGGTATCGACTGTGACGTTGACAACAATCAGCAGGCTGGTGCCACCAAGGAACAGCGGAATACCCGTCTGTGCGATCATGTACTCGGGCAGCACGCAAACCAGCGTCAGATAGAGTGCGCCGACCACGGTAATGCGGGTGAGCACATATTCGAGATAGTCGGCCGTCCGCTTGCCCGGACGAATGCCCGGGATTGATCCGCCGTTCTTCTTCAGATTGTCCGCCGTTTCCTCGGGATTGAACACCACCGCAGTGTAGAAGAAGCAGAAGAAGATGATCCCGATTGCATAGAGCGTCATGTAGAGCGGCTGGCCATGCGCAAGATACTGGTTGAGCGCCTGTAGCACGGTGTAAAAGCCACTCTCGGTATCGACCGAATTGCCGGCAAACTGCGTGATCGTCAGCGGCAGCAGCAGTAGCGAGCTGGCAAAGATTGGCGGGATCACGCCAGCGGTGTTGATCTTGAGCGGGAGATAGGAGCGCTCGGCCTGCATCATTCCGCGCTGCGTGGCGCGCTTGGGATACTGGATCGTCAGGCGCCGCTGCGCACGCTCCATGAACGATATCAGCAGGATCAGCGCCACCACCATCGCAAGGAAAGCGATGATGATCCACGGCGCAATCGCACCGGTGCGGCCGCCTTCAAACAGATTGGTGGCAAAGCTCGGGAACTGGGCGACGATCCCCGCCATGATAATCAGGGAGATACCATTGCCGATCCCGCGGCTGGTGATCTGCTCTCCCAGCCACAGCAGGAACATGGTGCCACCGACCAGATTGATCACCGCAACGATCCGGAACAGATAGCCCGGATCGACCACCGCCTGAAGGCCGTTCTGCGCGGCGAAGCTTTCGAGGCCGACGGCCAGAAAGTAGCCCTGGATCGCACACAGCAGCACCGCACCGTAGCGGGTATACTGGTTCAGCTTCTGTCGCCCGGACGCGCCTTCTTTCTTGAGCGCAGCAAGGGTCGGATGCAGCGCCGAGGCCATCTGCACCACGATTGACGCAGTGATGTAGGGCATCACGCCAAGCGCGATGAGGCTCATGCGCTCAAGGCTGCCACCCGAGAAGGCGTTGAACAGATCAAGGATCCCGCCGCGGGTCTGATCGTAGAGTTCGGCGAGCACCAGCGGGTTGACGCCCGGCAGCGGCACAAAGCTGAGGAACCGGAAGACAATCAGCGCCCCGATCGTAAACCAGATGCGCTGTTTGAGCTCGGTCGCCTTGGCAAAATTGCCGAGGTTCAGATTACTCGCGATGTTATCGGCGCGTGATGCCATGGGGATTGGGTGATCCTAGCTCTTGATCCGAACGCACCGCCATCAGGTTTGACCTACGCAAAGGTCCGCGGCGGCGCACGAGAGCGTAAATAGGGAGCGCGGGGGCTCTTGTCGAACCCCCGCGCTCCACCTTTTGTCGATTACTTGGCGCGCGCAGCCTTGTTGGCGTCGCGGCGGGCGAGCTTCTTCTCGTGCTCGGGGGTCGGGGCCGGGGCCACTTCGACCTTGCCGCCGGCCTTTTCGACCGCAGCAATGGCGCCCTTGGTCGCACCGGTGACCGCGAAGGTCGCCTTGGCGGTGATCTCACCCTTGCCGAGCAGACGCACGCCGTCCTTGCCGCCGCGCACCAGGCCCGCTGCACGCAGCGCGTCTTCGGTGATGGTGGCGCCGGTGTCGAGCTTGCCCGCGTCGATGAACTTCTGGATCATGCCCACGTTCACCTCGGCATAATCCTTGCCGAACGGGTTGTTGAAGCCGCGCTTCGGCAGACGCATGTGCAGCGGCATCTGGCCGCCCTCGAAGCCCTTGATGGCAACACCCGAACGGGCCTTCTGGCCCTTCTGACCGCGTGCCGAGGTCTTGCCCTTGCCCGAACCGATACCACGGCCGACGCGAACCCGGCCCTTGCGGGCACCGGAATTGTCGCGGATGTCATTCAGTTTCATAGTGTGCACTCGCTTTCGCTTTTGTCGCGCTTCGTCAAATGTGAATCCCCGCACATGCGGGGATCTCAGGCCTTCGGCACAATGCTTGCGGCACGAGGCCCCCGCCTGCGCGGGGGCTCACGGGGTTTATCTTAGTCGATCACCTGCACCAGATGCGGGATCTTGGCGATCGCGCCGCGCACCTCGGGGGTGTCCTGACGCTCGACGATCTTGTGCATCTTGTTCAGCCCGAGACCGATGAGGATCTGGCGCTGGCTGGCGGGGCGACGGATCGGCGAACCGACCTGCTTGATCTTGATGGTTGCCATGTCGGATTACTCCACGATCGCGGCAGCATCGGCTTCCGCCTCAGCTGCGCTCGATCCGCCGCGACCCAGGAGGTCGGCAACCTTCTTGCCGCGACGCTGAGCCACCGACTTCGGCGACGTCTGCTCAGTGAGCGCGTCAAAGGTGGCGCGGATCATGTTGTAGGGGTTCGAGGTGCCGACCGACTTGGTCACCACGTCGGCGACGCCAAGGCTCTCGAACACGGCGCGCATCGGACCACCGGCGATGATGCCGGTCCCCGGAGGCGCGGTGCGCAGGGTCACCTTGCCGGCTCCGAAACGGCCATTGCCGTCATGGTGCAGGGTGCGGCCTTCCTTGAGCGGAACGCGGATCATCTTCTTGCGGGCAGCAGCGGTCGCCTTGGTGATGGCTTCCGGCACTTCGCGGGCCTTGCCGTGGCCAAAGCCGACCCGGCCCTGACCGTCGCCAACCACAACCAGCGCAGCAAAGCCGAAGCGCTTGCCGCCCTTCACGGTCTTGGAGACGCGGTTGATGTGCACCAGCTTTTCGATGATGCCGTCATCTTCTTCCTGCTTGCCGCCGCGACGGTCGTCACGACCGCCCCGCCCGCGCCCGCGATCACCGCCTTCACGGTTGCCGCCACGCCCCCGGCCACGACGGCCTTGAGCTTCACCGGCGTCGCCGCCAGCCTCAACCGCCACATCCGGGGTTTCGATGGTGTTCTCGTCAGCCATAATCAGAACTCCAGCCCGCTGTCGCGGGCGGCATCGGCCAGCGCCTTCACGCGGCCATGAAACAGGAACCCGCCGCGGTCGAACACGACAGTCGTCACACCCGCCTTTTTGGCGGCCTCGGCAATCGCCTTGCCGACTTCAGCAGCGGCATCGACATTCGCGCCGCTGGTCTTGGCGCCAAGCGTCGAGGCAGCAGCAACGGTCTTGCCGGCGGCGTCGTCGATGATCTGGGCATAGATGTGACGGCCGGTGCGGTGCACCGACAGACGAGGCTTGCCACCGGCGCGCGCGCGAAGCGCAGTGCGGACCCGGCGACGGCGACGTTCGAAAAGGGAAAGCTTTGCCATCTTATCTCTTCTTCCCTTCCTTGCGGAAGATAAACTCGCCCTTGTAGGCAATCCCCTTGCCCTTGTAGGGCTCGGGCTTGCGCCAGCGGCGGATTTCGGCGGCGAACTGGCCAACGGCTTGCTTGTCGGTGCCGCTGATCTCGATCGTGGTCTGGTCCGGCGTCTTGACTTCAAGCCCGGCCGGAACCGGCAGATCGACATCGTGGCTGTAGCCAAGCTGCAGCTTCAGCGTGGAGCCTTGTGCGTTGGCACGATAGCCGACGCCCTTGATCACCAATACCTTGGTGAAACCGGCGCTGACGCCTTCCACCAGGTTCGACACCAGCGTGCGCTGCATGCCCCAGAAGGCGCGTGCCTGCTTGCTGTCGTTGGCCGGCTTGACCAGAATCTCGGCCTCTTCGACCTTGTAGTCGATGAGATCGGACAGACCCATGGTGAGGGTGCCCTTGGGGCCCTTCACGCTCAGCGTGCCATTGTCGATCGTGGCGGTAACACCGCCAGGGATCGCCACCGGCTTTTTACCGATGCGGCTCATCAGAACACCTCCGCCAGCACTTCGCCGCCGACGTTGTAGTTGCGCGCTTCGGCATCCGAGAGCACGCCCTTCGGCGTCGAGACGATGGTGATGCCAAGGCCGTTGCGGATCGTCGGCAGTTCCCTGGAACCCGAATAGACGCGGCGGCCGGGCTTCGACACGCGGGCCACATGCTTGATCGCAGGCTCGCCTTCGAAATACTTGAGTTCGATCCGCAGCGCCTTGTGCTTGCCCGAGGTGTCTTCGGAATAGCCACGGATGTAGCCTTCACGCTGAAGCACTTCGAGGACGCTCGCACGCAGGTTGCTCGCCGGGGTCAGGACAGAGTCCTTCTTGGCGCGCTGGCCGTTGCGGATACGGGTGAGCATGTCACCCAGAGGATCGGTCATAGCCATTGTTCAGTCCTCACCAGCTCGACTTGGTCAGACCGGGAATCATCCCGCTGTTGCCGAGTTGACGCAGTTCGATACGGTTGATGCCGAACTTGCGGTAATAGCCGCGCGGGCGGCCGGTGGTGGCGCAACGGTTGCGCACCCGGGTCGGGTTCGCATTGCGCGGAAGCTCCGCCATCTTGAGGCGGGCGACCAGGCGCTCCGTCTCGTCAAGCGATTCATCGGCAGCAATCGCCTTCAGCTTCTCGTACTTCGCAGCGTACTGCTTCACGAGCTTCTTGCGACGCTCATTCTTGTTGATGGAACTCAGTTTCGCCATGGACTTAAGCTCTCTTGCCTAGTGTCTTTTGGGGGAAGCGGCTCACGCCGCCTCCTTCTGTTCGGTCTTGGCTTCGCCCGCAAAGGGGAAGCCGAACAGGCGCAGCAGCTCGCGCGCCTCTTCGTCGGTCTTGGCTGTGGTGGTGACAATGATGTCCATCCCACGCACCTTCTCGATCTTGTCGTAGCTGATCTCGGGGAACACGATCTGTTCCTTGAGACCCATCGCGTAGTTCCCGCGGCCATCGAACGACTTGGCGTTCAGCCCGCGGAAGTCACGGATGCGCGGCATCGCCACGGTGACGAGACGATCAAGAAACTCATACATGCGTTCGCGGCGCAGGGTGACCTTGCAGCCGATCGGCATGCCTTCACGCAGCTTGAACTGCGCGATCGACTTCTTGGCGATGGTGATGACCGGCTTCTGGCCGGCGATCAGCGCCATTTCCTCGGCGGCGGTCTGAACCTTCTTCTTGTCCTGGCTCGCCTCGCCCACGCCCATGTTGAGCGTGATCTTCTCGAGCTTGGGCACTTCCATGCGGTTCTTGTAGCCGAACTTCTCGGTCATGGCCGCGACGATCTCGTTGTCGTACTTGGCCTTCATCCGGGCGGTGTAATCAGCCATCGATGGTCTCCCCACTCTTGACAGCAACGCGCACCTTCTTGCCGTCCTTCACTTCGAAGCGGACGCGGGTGGCCTTGCCGGTCTTGGGATCAGCGAGCGCAACCTTGGAAACGTGCATCGGCGCAGCGAAGCGATCAATGCCACCCTGGGGGTTGGTCTGACTGGGCTTGCGGTGACGGGCGACGATGTTCACGCCTTCGACAACGACCTTGCTGTCCTTGGGCATGACCTGAGCGACCGTGCCAGTGCGGCCCTTGTCCTTGCCCGACAACACGACGACGCTGTCACCCTTCTTGATCTTCGCGGCAGCCATCACAGCACCTCCGGAGCAAGCGAGATGATCTTCATGAAGCCCTTGCCGCGCAGTTCGCGCACGACGGGGCCAAAGATGCGGGTGCCGATCGGCTCCTCGTTCTTGTTCACGAGCACCGCGGCATTGCTGTCGAAGCGGATGACGGTGCCATCCGGGCGGCGCACATCCTTGCGGGTGCGCACGATGACGGCGCGGTGAACGTCGCCCTTCTTGACCTTGGTGCGCGGCTGCGCCTCCTTGATGGAGACGACGATCACGTCACCGACGCCCGCGGTACGACGCTTCGACCCGCCCAGCACCTTGATGCACTGGACGCGCTTGGCGCCGCTATTGTCCGCGACGTCGAGATTGGATTGCATCTGGATCATGGATCCGTCTTCCTTCTCACTGGCTTACCAGGACGCCCGATCCGACCGGGGCCTGGCAGTTCCGTTTACGCCTAATTCAGTTACCCGCGGCTGCGACGTCGAGGTCGGCTTCCACCGCCTGCACGCCACCTGCCACGACCCGGTCCTTGACGATCCAGGTCTTGGTCTTGGACATCGGGCGAGTCTCTTCGATCCGCACAACATCACCCACGGTGTATTCATTCGTTTCGTCGTGCGCGTGATACTTCTTCGAACGACGGATGATCTTCCCGTAGAGCGGGTGCTTCACCTTGCGTTCGACCAGCACGGTCACGGTCTTGTCGGTCTTGTCGGAGGTCACAGTCCCGACGAGGATGCGCTTGGGCATTGTGCTTACTCCTTACGCCTTCACGGCGGCGGCTTTCGCCGCACGCTCGTTTTGCAGCGTCTTGATCTGAGCGATGGTCCGGCGCACCTGACGGATGCGCGACGGAGCCTCGAGCTGGTTGGTCGCAGCCTGGAACCGCAGGTTGTACTGTTCGCGCTTGAGCTCGGTGAGCTCGGCGGTCAGCTGATCATCGGTCTTGGTGCGAAGGTCCGCGATATCGGCCATTATTCGCCTCCCAGGTGGCTGGTGTCACCCAGGCGGGCGACAACCTTGGTCTTGATCGGCAGCTTCATCGCTGCACGCTCGAATGCTTCGGCGGCCAGCGGGCCGGCAACGCCATCGAGTTCGAACAGGATGCGGCCCGGCTTCACCTTGGCTGCCCAATATTCGACCGAACCCTTGCCCTTACCCTGACGGACTTCGGCAGGCTTCTTCGACACGGGCACATCGGGGAACACGCGGATCCAGAGACGACCCTGACGCTTGATGTGACGCGTGATCGCGCGGCGTGCCGCTTCGATCTGGCGGGCGGTGACACGCTCAGGCTCAAGCGCCTTGAGACCATAGGAACCGAAGTTGAGGGTGGTGCCACCCTTGGCTTCGCCCTTGATCCGGCCCTTGAACTGCTTGCGGAACTTGGTCTTTTTCGGTTGCAACATGGTCTGTTACCTCAACGAGCCGGACGGACGCCGGAAGTCTGGGCTTCCATCATCAGGCGGTCCTGCGCGGTCGGATCATGAGCGAGGATCTCGCCCTTGAAGATCCACACCTTGATCCCGATGATCCCGTAGGCGGTCAGCGCCTCGGTCTCGGCGTAATCGATGTTCGCACGCAGCGTGTGGAGCGGAACGCGGCCTTCGCGGTACCATTCGACGCGGGCGATTTCCGCCCCGCCCAAACGGCCACCGCACACGATCTTGATACCTTCGGCACCCAGACGCAGCGCCGACTGCACCGCACGCTTCATCGCCCGGCGGAACGCCACGCGGCGCACCAGCTGATCGGCAATGCCCTGCGCGACGAGCTTGGAATCGATTTCCGGCTTGCGGATTTCAACGATGTTCAGCTTCACGTCGCTCGGCGTCATGGTCGCCAGCTTCGAACGCAGCTTTTCGATGTCCGCGCCCTTCTTGCCGATGATGACGCCAGGACGCGCCGCATAGATCGACACGCGGCACAACTTGGCCGGGCGCTCGATCACCACCTTGGAAACCGCCGCCTGGGGCAGGTTCTTCATGATGTACTTGCGGATCGCGACATCTTCCTTGAGCAGCTGCGCATAGTCACGCCCTTCGGCGTACCAGCGGCTGTCCCAGGTGCGGTTGATCTGCAGGCGCAGACCGATCGGATTGCTCTTCTGGCCCATCTTACGCCTCTTCTGCTTCGCGAACCACGATCCGCAGCCGCGAGAACGGCTTGAGGATGCGGGTCGACTTGCCGCGACCACGGGTGTGGAACCGCTTCATCGTCACCGACTTGCCGACCGAGGCTTCCGCCACGACCAGCGCGTCGACGTCGAGATTGTGGTTGTTCTCGGCATTGGCGATCGCGGAGGCGAGCACCTTGCTCGCATCGCGCGCCATAGCCCGCTTCGAAAAGGCCAGGATGTTCAATGCTTCCTCAGCCTTCTTGCCACGGATCAGAGCGGCCACGAGGTTCAGCTTCTGCGCCGAACCACGGATCGTGGTGCCGACGGCCAGCGCCTCGTTATCGCCCACGCGGCGGGGTGCTTTTGCCTTGCCCATTAGCGCTTGCCCTTCTTGTCGGCAGCGTGGCCGGGGAAGGTGCGCGTAGGCGCAAATTCACCAAGCTTGTGGCCGACCATTTCTTCCGAAACCGAAACGGGAATGAACTTGTGCCCGTTGTAGACATTGAAGGTGAGCCCGACGAACTGCGGCAGGATCGTCGAACGCCGCGACCAGGTCTTGATCGGCTTGGTGTTCGTGGTTTCCTGCGCCGTTTCTGCCTTCTTGAGCAGGCTCAGCTCGACAAACGGACCTTTCCAGACGGAACGTGCCATCGTCTCTTACCTCTTCTTCTTCGCGTGACGCGAACGGATGATCATCTTGTCCGTCTGCTTGTTATGGCGCGTACGGGCACCCTTGGTCGGCTTGCCCCACGGGGTCACCGGATGGCGACCGCCCGAGGTCCGGCCTTCACCACCACCGTGCGGGTGGTCGACCGGGTTCTTCGCAACGCCGCGGGTCAGCGGGCGGACGCCCATCCAACGCTTGCGGCCAGCCTTGGCAAAGTTCTGGTTGCCATTGTCGGGGTTCGACACCGCACCCACCGTGCCCATGCAATCGGCGCGCAGGTAACGCTGCTCGCCCGAATTGAGGCGGACGATGACGAAAGCGCGGTCACGGCCGACGACCTGGACATAGGTCCCGGCCGAACGGGCGATCTGACCGCCCTTGCCCGGCTTCATCTCGACATTGTGGCAGATCGTGCCAACCGGCATCTGGCCGAGCAGCATCGCGTTGCCCGGCTTGGTGTCGGTCTTCTCGCCGGCCACAACCATGTCACCGACAGCAAGACGCTGCGGCGCGAGGATGTAGGCCTGTTCACCGTCCTCGTACTTCACCAGCGCGATGAACGCAGTGCGGTTCGGGTCATATTCCAGACGCTCGACAGTGGCCGGCATGTCCCACTTGCGACGCTTGAAGTCGATGAAGCGGTACTTCTGCTTGTGGCCCCCGGCGATCCCGCGCGAGGTGACGTGGCCCTTGTTGTTGCGGCCACCAGTCTTGCGCTTACCTTCGGTCAGCGCCTTGACCGGCTTGCCCTTGTAGAGCGCCGACTTGTCGTCCAGAATCAGACCGCGGCGAGCGGGACTGGT
>RDXA01000372.1 GCA_004292705.1 Sphingomonadales bacterium
GCATCCGCCCAGCATTCCCGGCAGCCTGCGTTGCCGCCTTCGATCCAATAGCTCAAAGCCTTATCGAGGTCGATCTGCAACCCTATCCTCGGACTGCCCCATCGGTAGGCCGAGCCCAAAGGCCGGGCTGCATAGGGATTGCCGACCGTAAATGACTGTTCGTACAGTTCCAGCGCCTTCTCGGGGTCGAAATGTGGGCCCTTCACTCGCATGTGGATGTCGCCAAGATCCGCGAGCGCATTGGCATCGCCCTTCTGGGCTGCTTGCCTCAACCACTCCAGGCCCTTCTCAAGGTCGCGCGGCGTATCACCTTTGGTCAATTCTTGTCCGAGGTTGCGCATGGCCAGAACGAAGCCGCGCTTGGCCGCGATGTCGAACCAGCCGATCGAAGTCTCGATGTCGCGCTGGAACTGATCCTCGCAGCAATAGAGAAGTCCGAGCGCATTCGCTCCGCGTGCAGAGCCCTGGCTGACAGCGTCCTGCATGAAGCGTGCAGCGGTCTTCACATTCTTTTCTGTTCCTCCCAGTCCCTCCCAATACGCCATTCCGACCGCATAGCTGGCAAAGCCGTCACCGGCAGCGGACTGTTGCTCCAGATCGGCCAGACTGCGGGTCTTGAGCAGTTCCTCGGTCAGCAATCTCCCGCCTTCCGGACCATCGATCCGCGCTTGCTCGACGAGGGACGGGGCCGTCGGCCCGCCCGCTGCGCGCACGACGGGAAGCGGGTCGCGCTTGACGAAGGTGTACCGCAAAGACCCCTCGAAATAGGGCTTCTGCCGGCCGCCGGTCCGCCCTTCGACCTTTTCGCTAACGACGCCGATCATATCCTGCGTCGACTGGCCCGGCACCGCAAGGGTCGAGGCCAGAGCATCAGCGAAGGGACTGTTGGCGGCGGCTCCGTCGCTGGCGGTTTTGCCGGGCTGGGTGGCGTAGAGAATCAGCGTGTCCGGCCCGCCACCGATCGCGTTCATCTTGGCAAGGCCTGTCCCCGCTTCGAGATCGCCCGGCAGCGCGAGCGGATTGTCCCGGCACGCATCGAGCGCGAAGATCAGCCGGGTGACACCGGTCTCGCTCAGTTTGCGCAGCATCCACTGCGCATGGATCGCCTGATCGTCGAAATCGGCATAGGTCAGCGTGCGGCCCTGAAGCTCTGCCTTGCTCGGAAGCAGGTAGTTCTCCTGTGCGATCTGAACCGCATGACCGGCGAAGTAGACGAAGATCGTCGCGTTCTTGCTGCCTGACTGCGCCTCGGCGTAGAGAGTGTCGACAGCCTGGCGCAACTGGCCCTTGCTCGGGTTGCGCAGAACGCTGACTGTGAAGTCGATGCGCTTCAGCGTCTCGGCGACCAGTTCCGCATCACGCACCGGGTTCTTCAATGGGGAGAAGCCGTAGTCGTCGACGCCGATCACCAGCGCGAGACGCCGCTCGTCCTGCGCCTGTGCCGGTAACGCCGCCATCAGCGCCAGAATCGCTGCCAGCACCAGTCTTGCGAAAGCTCCCGAACCCATCCCTCAGCCTTCCTTTTTGGTGCGGACATCCTTCTTGGCAAACGCCTCCAGAGCATCGCCGTAACGCGGATAGTTGGCCCGCCGATCCATGATGTATGGATAGAAATTGTCCCAGAAAATCCGCGCTTCGTCAGGCGAAAAGTAGTTGACGGTGACCCGCTCGTTGCACAGTTCCTCGTCGACGCAGACCTTCAGCCCGTCGTAGAATTCGACGACCCGGTCGATCTTGTCCTCGACGGTCTCCGGCGATTCAATGGCGGACGGGTTCCCGGCGGCCTTCGCGCTGCTCGCGGACTGAATTTCGACTTCGGCCCTGATGATGCTGCGGACCACATCATCGCGCTCCTTGCGGGGCAGGCCTTCGGCTTCGAGATCCTCGAACTGCTCAAGATACGGGCGCAGCACCCGGTTGATGGCGCGCCGCGCCTCGGCCACGTCACCGCTCTCGTAGCGTTCTATATACTCGAAAGTTCGGCTGGTGCGCTGCGCCGCCTTGGCATCGACATACTGGATCGCGGCAAAGATGCCGCCGACCAGCAGCCCCGCGATCCCGAGCACGTCGAGCGTCTCGCGCACGACCGGATAGCCTTCCCGCCACCGGCTGATCAACGCCAGAAGCTGGGTCTTGAGGCTCGGCACTCAGCGACTGCACATGGTTTCGAAGTCGACGCGATAATCGGGACCGGGGATCCGGCTCGCGATCCTCTTGAGGCACTGCACCTGACGCTGGTTGAACTGGTAAATCGCCTTCGCCTGACGCATCGCTGCGCCTTTCGGCACGACGATTTGGCGTGTTGCCGGGCATTGCCGCTCGGACAGGGTGAAAAACACGACGGGAGAGCGTTGTTTGGCGAGCGTGTCCAGCCGTTCGACCAGGCACTGCCATTCCGCCTGGTTGAGCGCGATCATCTTATCGCATTTCTCGCATGCAACCTGCGCAGCCGCGACGGTGGGCAGACTTAGGCCCAGCATGGCGCCGATCAATACAAGAACTCTGGCTACCATTCCGATTACCCCCGCTTCGGTTTGATTCGCATAGCAGCATCGCATGATCCCTGCGACCAACACTATGGCGAAGATATATAAACCGCTGAAGCGACTCCAGCCATTTCTTGATAGAGCAGACGGCAGGCGATCACGATCCGACTCTAGGCCCTGCCCTGCAGTTAGCTGACCGATAGCCCAGCCCATCCCGATTAACCAATTCGGGTGACGTCGCTTTAATCTTTGGGGCCGGACTCTGCCCTTGCTCATCCCGAGCGCGGAGTTGCACCCCATGGCCATCAAGGCCCACCTCGATTATCCTGCCCAGCTTGGCGAAAGCCAGCGCATCGCGCCGCGCCGTGCGTTGCGGCTCGAGACCAGCGTTGTTGCCGGGGCTACCGCCAGCACAGACCCGGCCAATGTCACTATCCACAACATCTCGCAGGCGGGTCTGTTGCTGGAAACCGCACTCACACTGGCCAAGGGCGAGCAGCTCGCGCTAGACTTGCCTGAGGCGGGGGCTGTGATCGCGACAGTGGTGTGGCACAGCGAGCGGCTGTATGGCTGCACTTTTGCCGAGGCCATCAGCCCGGCCGCGCTGGCAGCGGCGCAGCTGCAGGGCTTTGCGCCCGGCGTCCCGACCCAGCCGCTGACCCCGGCACGTAGACCGACCGATGCCTTTGCGGCCGGCGATGGGCTTGGCATGCGCCTCAACCGGCTGCGGCGCGAGGCAGGACTGACACTTGCCGATGTTGCGGCGGTGCTCGGGGTCAGCAAGCCTACGGTGTGGGCATGGGAAAAGGGCAAGGCCCGTCCCCTGCCCGAACGGCTCGATGCCATTGCCGCAGCTCTCGGTGTGGCACCCGAACTGCTTGCCGCCAGTCCTGTCCCGGGCGAGGTCGATGCGGTGATCGCCGAGTGTCGGCAACGCATTTCCGAGGCTTGCGGCACTGCGCCGGAAGCGGTGCGGATCATGATCGAACTTTGAAAACCAGCACCATCCGAGGCTAGAAGAAGTTACTTACTGCGCCAAATACGTATTGGATAGAATGGCCGAATGCAAATTATGGTAAACGAAACCCGGAGGTGATTCGTTTTTTAGTCTAGTGAATTTACCAATCTAACAAGAAAATGATTCATTCTCGGGAAAACAGGGGAAAGTTTTCTTCAGGTCGTGTTTTGTTAGTTACCAAGTAAATCTGACTAAGAGCGAGTTAGCGAATTTGTCGTTAGACCGCTGGGGCACTGTCGGTATGAAAATTGGTTTGAGCGACGTCGAAGGCCATGTGCTGCATGGGCTGCTGGAAGAAGCGTCCGGCGATATCGTGATCCGGCTCGACCGGCATGGCTTCATCATTCACGCATCCGCGAATATTGCGGAGTTGGGGCTGGATATCTCCGCTGCGCTGCTGCTGCCCCACATTACCGATCTGGCTCAACGTGATCATGTCGCCTTTCTGCGCGAACACGTTAGTGCTGCGCTGGCCGGGCACAGGCAGATGGGATGGGTCGAATTTGCGGTCATCGCCTGTGCCGAGCCCGCCATGTGCCGCGAGCCGCAGCGTCAGCGCTGGTTCGCGCTTAGTCTCAAGCCGATGCGCGATCCTGCCGGGACACCCGATGGTGCCTTGTGCCTGCTACGCTCGGTCCAGCATCTGCGCAGTCTTGAAGGCGAGCTTCACAGCCGCGCGGTCACCGATCCGCTGACCGGACTCGCCAACCGCCAGGCCTTCTGCGCCAGCCTCAGGCGTCTTCTCGCCAAGGGCGGCGGGCAGATGGTGGCCATCTTCGCGGTCGACGGGATGCGCGCCTTGCTGCTGCGCTATGGCCAGCGTACTGCCGACGAAGTGCTGTGGGGCTTTGCCAGGTTTCTCGAGACGATGGCTTTGCCGGGGCACGAACTGGCGCAGTTGGATTGCGAGCGCTTTGCCGTGCTGCTGCCTGAAATGACCTCGCGCGCCGCGCGCGACTGGGCCGAGGATGTGGTGGTGACCTTCGCCGGGATCGCCGCTCCGGTATCGGCCAAGGCACCGCAGCTTTCGGCCAGTGCGGGCCTCGCACGGGTAGAATGCACGGTCGACTGGACACTGCGCGAGGCGGAGCTGGGGCTGGTGCTGGCCCGCGCGGGCGGAGGGAAGCAGGTTGCGGTGGCCGGGCGTCGCAGAGCGGCATAACTGGACTCCGGCGTCTACCCCGTTAAACCGCCCTCATGAGCCACATCGCCACCATCCTGCTGCTCGGTTCGGGCGAGCTGGGCCGTGAATTCGTGATTGCCGCCAAGCGTATGGGCGCGCGGGTGATCGCCTGCGATTCCTATGATGATGCCCCTGCGATGCAGTTGGCCGACGCACGCGAGGTGTTTGCCATGCTCGATGGAGCGGCGCTGCGCGCGGCGGCGGAAAGGCACCGGCCCGACTTGATCGTGCCGGAGATCGAGGCGATCCGCACCGAGATGCTGGCGGAGCTCGAAGCGGAAGGTTTCACCATCGTCCCCTCGGCCCGCGCTGCGCAGCTCACGATGAACCGCGACGCGATCCGCGATCTGGCGGCAGGCGAGCTGGGGCTGGTGACGTCGCAATATGGCTATGCCGAGAGCTTTGCCGAAGCGCGCGAGGTGGCCGAACGGATCGACTATCCGCTGGTGATGAAGCCCGTCATGTCCTCATCGGGCAAGGGGCAGAGCAAGGTTGATGGGCCTGAGGCTCGGGAGGCCGCGTGGCAGTATGCGGTCGCCAATATGCGCGGCGACCGGGCGCGGGTGATCTGCGAACAGTTCATCGATTTCGACTATGAAATCACTTTGCTGACCGTGCGCCATGCGAATGGCATCACCTTCTGCCCGCCGATCGGCCACCGGCAGGAGCGCGGCGACTACCGCGAAAGCTGGCAGCCTGCCGCGATGTCGCCCGCCGCACTGAAGCAGGCGCAGGACATGGCCGCCAAGGTCGTCATGGCGCTGCAAGGCGGCGGGCGTGGTTGGGGGCTGTATGGGGTCGAGTTCTTCGTCAAGGGTGACGAGGTGATCTTCTCCGAGCTGTCGCCTCGCCCGCACGACACCGGCATGGTGACGCTCGCCTCGCAAGACCTGACAGAGTTCGATCTCCACGCCCGCGCCATCCTCGGCCTGCCGGTGCCAGCCGACATCGCCGCCCGCCCCGCCGCCTCGGCGGTCATCCTCGCCGACCGCGAGAGCGAGGACTTCGCCTTCGAGGGGCTGGCAGAAGCGCTGGCGCTGGGCGACACCGATGTGCGGATCTTCGGCAAGCCGGTCACCCGCCCTTACCGCCGCATGGGCGTGGCACTGGCCCGCGCCGCCGATGCGCCCGCCGCCGTGGAACTGGCCAAGCGGGCGGCCGATGCCGTGCGCATTGTCTATTTGCCCGAAGCCGACTAGGGCGCGGCCCATGGAAACCTATCCCCACACCGCCGCCTTGATGCAGCGCGGCACTGACTTCCTCGGCTGCGAGACCGCCATATTGTGCGGCGCGATGAGCTGGGTGTCGGAGCGCAACCTCGTGGCCGCGATCAGCAACGCAGGCGGCTTCGGCGTAATCGCCTGCGGGGCGATGACCCCCGAACTGCTCGATAACGAAATCGCCGCGACCAAGGCGCTCACGTCGAAGCCCTTCGGCGTCAACCTCATCACCATGCACCCCGCGCTGTTCGATCTGATCGCAGTGTGCCGCAAGCATGGCGTCACCCACGTGGTGCTGGCCGGCGGCATCCCGCCCAAGGGCAGCGTCGAGGCAATCAAGGCGGACGATAGCGGCATCAAGGTCATCTGCTTTGCGCCCACGCTGGCGCTGGCCAAGAAGCTGCTGCGCCAAAGTTCAGGGGCCGGCGCGGATGCGCTGGTGATCGAGGGCATGGAAGCGGGCGGGCATATTGGCCCGGTCTCCACATCCGTGCTGGCGCAGGAGATCCTTCCCGAGCTCGCGAGCGATCACCTGATCTTCGTCGCCGGCGGCATCGGCCGGGGCGAGGCGATTGCCTCCTACCTCGAAATGGGCGCGGCGGGCGTGCAGCTTGGCACGCGCTTCGCCTGCGCGAGCGAGAGCATCGCCCACCCCGATTTCAAGAAGGCCTTCTTCCGCGCCTCGGCCCGCGAGGCCGTCGCCAGCGTGCAGGTCGATCCGCGCCTGCCGGTGATCCCGGTGCGCGCCTTGAAGAACAAGGGCACCGAGGAATTCACCGCCAAGCAGCGCGAAGTCGCCGCGCTGCTCGATGCAGGCGAAGTCGACATGGGCGAGGCCCAGCTCCAGATCGAACACTTCTGGGCCGGTGCCCTGCGCCGCGCGGTGATCGATGGCGATGTCGAGAACGGCTCTGTCATGGCGGGGCAATCGGTCGGCATGGTCACCAAGGAAGAACCCGCCGCCGACATCATCGCCGAGCTGATGAGCCAGTGCGAGGCGGCGCTGGGGCGGTAAGGTGGCGGAACCCCTCGTCCTCACCCTCGCCTGTCCCGACCGGCCCGGCATCACTGCCCGGGTCACCGGCTTCCTGTTCGAGCGCCGCTGCAACATTCTCGACGCGCAGCAGTTCAACGACCGCGCCGAAGCGGGCGGCACCGACCGCTTCTTCATGCGCGTCGTGTTCGATCCCGATGGCTCGACACGAGACGCGCTGCGGGCGGAGTTTGCAGGGCTCGCCGCAGACTTCGGCATGGAGTGGAAGATGGTGCGTGAAGACCGCCCGCGCCGCACCATCATCCTTGTCAGCAAGTTCGATCACTGTCTCGTCGATCTGCTCTATCGCTGGCGCACGGGCGAGCTGCCGATCGAACCTGTGGCGATTGTTTCCAACCACCCTCGAGAAGCCGCGATCCCGGTGGATATTGGCGACATCCCGTTCCACCACATTCCCGTCACCCCCGAGACCAAGCCGCAAGCCGAGGCTGCGTTCCGCGCGCTCGCGGCCGAGACCGACGCTGAGCTGGTGGTGCTCGCCCGTTACATGCAGGTGTTCTCCGACGAGCAATCCGCGCATTTTGCGGGGCGCTGCATCAATATCCACCACTCGTTCCTGCCGGGGTTCAAGGGGGCGCGGCCTTACCATCAAGCGCACGAACGCGGGGTCAAGATCATCGGCGCGACCGCGCATTTCGTCACCGCTGACTTGGATGAAGGCCCGATCATCCACCAAGATGTCGAGCGCATCACCCATGCCGACAGCCCCGCTGACCTCGTGCGCAAGGGCCGCGATATCGAGCGCCGCGTGCTGGCCGAAGCCGTGCGCCTGTTCGCGCAGGAACGCGTGCTGATGAACGGCGCGCGGACGGTGGTTTTCAGGGGCTAGCTTAAGAGCGCACGCCACGGGGCCGCGCGATCATCGTCGCTTTCGAGCGGGTTCCATACCGTCGCCATCCGCGCGCGCGCTTCGGGTTCGGGAACGCCGTTTGCCCGGTCGATCAGATAGAATAAAGCCGTGACGCGGTAATTCATGATGCAATGCACATGATGCGGGCCGGGGTTGCGCGCCAGTGCCTGCTCGAGGGCGGCGACGTGCGCGGGTTCGGGCGCATCGAAGGGCACCGGGATGTGGGTATAGGCGATGCCCGAGGACGCCATCAGCTTAGCCTCATCTTCCAGCGCCTCGGGATGATCGTCGAGCGCGAGGTTGACCACATGGCGCACGCCGATCGCCGCCAGCCGCGCCGGATCACCCGGATCGAGCTTGCCCGAGGTGGTGATCCCGTCCGCACGGCGCTGCCAGTTGCGGATGTCGTCGGGGTCACCGGCCCAGGTCACTTGCGCGCGATCTTCTCGCTCGTCTCCAGCGCCTTGTCCTCGTTGGCGCGCTTGATGACATAGGCGCGGATCGCCTCGATCTCAGCCTTGCTCAACGATCCGGCAAAGCTTGCCATGCCATTGTCCTTGAGCGCGCCGCCCTCAACCACAGCGCTCCACGCAGCCGCACTTTCGAGCGATCCGGCGCGGCGCAGATCGGGCAGAACGGTCGATCCCACTGCGCCGGGTGCGTGGCACACCGCGCAATAGCGGCCATACTTCGCCTGTCCCACTGCGATCACCTCGGGCGAGGCCGTGCTCGGCGGCGGGTCGAGCGGCAATTCCGAAAGCGCCGGTTCGGGCGGCAACTTGGCCGTGCCTCCAAGCTTGAACACCAGCAGGCGGCTGATGTTGCGCACCGGAGCCTTGCGGTTGATGAGGTCGCCATCCACGCTCAGCGCATAGGCCCCGCCCCAGCCCGCCAGCACGGCGACATATTGTTCGCCATTGACGGTGTAGGTGACCGGCGGCGCGACCACTCCGGTCTGCGCGGCAAAGCTCCACAGCTTCTCGCCAGTGCCCGCATCATAGGCGTTGAACTCGCTGCCCGTGGTGCCCTGAAACACAAGGCCCCCGCCGGTAGCGAGCAGCCCGCCGTTCCACGGCCCGGGATGCTCCACCGTCCAGCGCGCTTTCTGCGCCACCGGATCCCACGCCACCAGCATCCCGCGCAAGGAACCTGCAACCTGCTTGCGAAAGCCACCATCCGGGGGCAAGTCACCCGCCCCGAGGTTGAAGCCGACATTGAAGCCGCGCGCGGTATCAGGCTTCCAGTTGGCCTCGGGCGCATACATCATCCCCGCCTCGAAAGCCGGGATATAGACGAGCTTCTCGTTCGGGCTGTAGGCCATCGGATGCCAATTGTGCCCGCCGAGCGCGCCGGGGGTGACCAGCGCAGGCTTGCCAGTCTTGTCAACCCGCGTCTCGGGGTTCTCGATCGGGCGGCCGGTGACCGGATCAATCCCGCTGGCCCAGTTGACGCTGACATAGGGCTTGGCGCTGATGAACTTCCCCGTCTCGCGGTCGATCACGTAGAAGAAGCCGTTCTTGGGCGCCTGCATCAGCACCTTGCGTGGCTTCCCGTCGATTTCCATGTCGGCAAGGATGATGTGCTGGGTGGCGGTGAAGTCCCAGGTCTCGCCCGGCGTGGTCTGGTAATGCCACACATATTCGCCGGTCTTGGGCCGGATCGCGACGATGCTGGAGAGGTAGAGGTTGTCCCCCTCGCCCGTCCCGTCCTTGCCGGGGCTGCGATAGGCGCGGTTCCAAGGGGATCCGTTGCCGACCCCGACATAAAGCAGATCGAGCTCCGGGTCGTAGGCCATCGAATCCCACACCGTCCCGCCGCCGCCGATCGCGTCGGATGCGCCGAGCACGTCCATATTCCACGTTTCCGCGGCCTTCTGGAGATAGGCCGGCGCATCCTTGGGGTCGCCGCCTTCGGGGACGGTATAGAACTTCCACAGCTCCTCGCCGTCATCGGGCGAATAGGCCGCGACATAGCCGCGCACGCCGAACTCGGCGCCGCCATTGCCGATGATGATCTTGTCGTCGATCACCCGCGGCGCGCCGGTGATGGTGTAGCTCTTCGACTGGTCGACCGTGACCTTCTCCCACAAGGGCTTGCCGCTCTCGCGATCGAGCGCGATCAACCGGCCATCCAATGTGCCGAAAAACAGCTTGTCGCCGTAAGCCGCAAGGCCCCGGTTGACGACGTCGCAGCACGCCTTGACCGCGGTTTCGCCGGGGACCTTGGGATCATACTCCCACAGCTTCTCGCCGGTCGTCGCGTCAAACGCCTTCACCTTGCTCCACGCCGTGGTGAGATACAGCCGTCCGTCAATCACCAGCGGGGTCGCCTCCTGCCCGCGGCCGGTGTCCATATCGGCATACCAAGCAAGGCCGAGCTGGCCGACATTCTCGCGGTTCACGCCATCGAGCGGCGAATAGCGCTGTTCGGAATAGGTGCGCCCGTGGCTGATCCAGTTGGCGCTGTCGGCATCGGCGCCCACCAGCATCGCCGTTGTGATGCCGTCACCCTGGGCAGCTTCGCCCAAAATCTGGCTGCAATTCGCCAGCGTGCCCGCCGACAGCAACACAGCAGCGCCTAGCGCCCACCGCTTGAAGTTCATGGATCCCGCTCTCCCTTAAGCCTTAAGGCCTCTTGCTTTTGGCGCATGTTGCCGCGCCCTGCCGGACTTGTCCATTGCCGCTTGTCGATCATGGTCTGACACGGCAAAAGCCCTCTGCGCGGCGAGGGGCCCAAAGGAGAGATTTCGATGTGTGATGAAAGCAACTTGGCCGAGTGGGCCAGGCAGACCATCAACCGCCGCCAGTTCGGTGCCCTGACAGGCGCGGCCGCTCTCGCTGCCTGCGCTTCCGGCGAAAGCGAGATCTATGCGCAAGGCACCCAGCCCGGGCTGAAGGAACGCGGGGTCAGCTTTGCCACGCCTGACGGCACGATGGACGGCTTTTTCGTCCAGCCCGAAAGCGGCAATCACCCCGCCGTGATCCTGTGGCCCGATATCGCCAGCATCCGCGAAGCCAAGCGCAACATCGCCCGCAAGCTGGCCCAAGCGGGCTATGCCGTGCTGGTCGTGAACCCCTATTACCGCGACGTGACCGGCGAGCAGTTCGCCGATTTTGCCGCTTTTGTCTCCGGCGGTGGCTTCCAGAAGGTCGGCCCGTGGCGCGGCAAACTGAACGCCGAGGCCGTGATGCGCGATGCCAAGGCGGTGGTCGACTGGCTTGACCGGCAGGACGGCGTGGATCAGGCGCGGGGGATCGGCACACAGGGCTATTGCATGGGCGGGCCCTTTACCGTGTGGAGCGCATCCGCCGTCCCGTCGCGGATCAAGGCCGCGGCCAGCTTCCATGGCGGCGGACTGGTGCGCGCCGGCAACCCCATGAGCCCACATGCGCTGCTTGGCCAAGTCGATGCGGCGCTGCTGATCGCCGTCGCGCAGGACGATGACGCCAAGGCACCCACCGACAAGACCACCTTTGGCGAAGCCGCCAAAGCCGCGAATGTCGCGGCCACCGTCACCGTCTATCCTGGGAACCACGGCTGGATGGTGCCCGACAGCCCGGCCTATGATGCAACCGCTGCAGGCCGGGGCGAAGCCGATCTGAAGGCGCTCTACGCGAGCGCGCTGGCCTGATCCTTCTGAAAGTCCCTCCCGGTCTCACGGGGCTAGGGAGGGACTTTATGGCCTACCGCGATTTGCGCGTCTTGGCTCGCTCATTGGCGGCTCCGAACCGGCCGTGCTTGCGATAACGCAGCATCCACTTGTCAAGGAACAGGCCGAGCGGCTTGGGCTCGATCCCCAGCTCGGCAAAGCCGCGCGCACCCGCCGCGACCGTGCTGCCCGGCTTCAGCAAGGTCCACTGGTCGCGGCTCATCGGGGTGCCGGGGATCGCGGCAAAGGTGGCCGACAAACCGTCAGGCACCGCGATGAAGCGCCGTTTGCGCCCCTGCGCCGCGGCGATGCGCTCATGAATGTCCATCATCGAGAGCTGCTCCGGCCCACCCAGCTCATAGGTGTGGCCGCCGTGAAGATCGGGATGTTCGAGTGCAACCGCGACCGCCTCGGCCACATCATCGGCATAGACCAACTGCAACTTCGCATCCGGCCCGAAGACAGGCAGGACGGGCAGCATCTCGATCATGCCGCCGAACAGGTTGAGGAAATTGTCGTCCGGCCCGAACACGATCGACGGGCGCAGGATGGTCGCGGCGGGGAAGCCATCCAGCACGCGCTGCTCGCCCAGTGCCTTGCCACGCGCATAGGCTGTGGATGAGGCCGCGTCGGCGCCGATCGCGCTGACATGGACCATGGCCTTGGCACCGTTTGCTGCCGCGATACGTGCGATAATGCCGGGAGCCTCGCCCATCAGCCGGGTGAGATCGCCGTCGAACGCGCCGACGAGGTTGACGACATAATGCGCGCCCACGAGCGCAGCGGCGACATGATCCTCGCGGGTGATATCGCAGGGAAAGAACTGCAATTGACCCAGATTGGCGAGCGGTTTGAGGCCTTGCGCCTTGTAGGGATTGCGGCTGGCCAGCCGGACCCGCGCGCCCCGCTGAAGCAGAGCCTGCGCGACATAGTTACCGATATAGCCGCTGCCCCCGAAAATCGTGACAAGCTGGCCGGAAAGGGGGGTGGAAATGGGCATGGGTTTATGGTGCTCGTGGTGGCTGTCCAAGTGCTGGCGGCCCAATGCGTCAACGCAGGGCGACAAGCAAGGGTTCCTGTGAGGATCATATCGGCTGCGGACGTGACACACTTTGCGAGCGTCAACCCGTGGGGAAAAGCCACGCACCTGATGCCGTCTGAGCCACCACTCAGCCCTTGCGCGCCGGGGCAAACAGGCACCCTAGCACGTCGACAAGGTTTGCGTTGACAGCTCTCCCCACCCCCGCTAATCGCCCCCGCCTACCCGGCCTACGGCAGCGATGACCGAAGGCCCCGTGCCCAGATGGCGGAATTGGTAGACGCACCGTCTTCAGGTGGCGGCGCTCGCAAGGGCGTGGAGGTTCGAGTCCTCTTCTGGGCACCA
>RDXA01000373.1 GCA_004292705.1 Sphingomonadales bacterium
GACAGCGGTGAGGTCTTCATCGGCGGCAGACGGCTGTCCTCCGGTCGTGAGGGCGAGGGCAAGAATGACGGCAAGCGACATGGCGATACCTCCAATTGCGATGGTTCGGTATCGCGGTGATGGGCGTGGTGGCGGGGCAGAGGCTAGGTCCGGCGCGGCGGTTACGGCCTGACCGTACTCCGCCGAAGCGCCTTCCACTTGGGCAAGCATCCGTGCCGCTTCGCGCGAGGATCCCGCGCCCAGCTTGGTGCGCGCCATCTTGAGCCGCTTTTCGACTGCATGGTGCGTAATGCCCAGATCGAGCGCGATCTCCTTGGCCGACTTGTGATTGATCCACGCGCGCAGCGCCTCTTTCTCGCGTTCGGTCAGGCGGTTGATAGGATTGTTCGCCTCCATGGCGGAGACCCTAGCGGCTAGGGAATGCGTGCGAAAGTATGGTCGGACCGTAATCCTGCCATCGCCGAAAACGAACAGCGTAACGGAGAACGATAGGTCGTCCTACCAATTGCGTCCGTTCGGGCTGAGCGTGTCCAAGCCTTGTCTTTCTTTTGGAATGTTGGGCGCTAGAAGGAAGGACGGCCCTTCGACAAGCTCAGGGCGAACGGGATGGGGTTTTGATGGAATTGTTTTTCGCCGCGCTGTTGGGCTTTGCGCTCGGCTCGATCCCCTTTGGACTGATCCTGACCCGCGCGGCGGGTTTGGGGGATGTGCGCCAGATCGGCAGTGGCAGCATCGGCGCGACCAATGTGCTGCGCACCGGCAACAAGGGGCTGGCGGCGGCGACGGTGTTGCTCGATGCAGCCAAAGCGGTGATCCCGGTGCTGGTTGCCATGGCGGTGTGGCCGGGGACGGAAGGCATTGCTGCGGTCGCGGCGGTGGCGGGGCATTGCTTCACCCCCTGGCTCGCCTTCAAGGGCGGCAAGGGCTTTGCCAGCGCAGCCGGCGCGCTGGGCGCGCTCGCGTTTCCGGCGTTCCTTGTCTGCGCCATGATCTGGGTGGCGACGCTCGCGATCAGTCGGATCTCCTCGGTATCCTCGCTGGTCAGCGTGATGGCCGCGCCGCTGGTCGCCTGGGGCATGGGCTTTGCACCGCTGATCACGCCGTTGACTGCGATTGCCGTGATCGTGATCGTTCAGCACCGCGCCAATATCGGGCGCTTGATGCGGGGGGAGGAGCCCAGGATCGGCTCCTCGACCAAGCCGTAGTGCGGGCGCATATCTGATGGAGCACGAGGGGTCGCAGCCGGTGCTCACACAGCGCGAACTCACGCAGGCAGAAGCCTTTGCGCGCATCCGCCTGCTGCGCTCGCCCAATATCGGGCCGGTCAGCTATCGCCAACTGATCGCGCGCTTCGGCAGCGCGGGCGGAGCGCTGGATGCGCTGCCCGATCTCGCCAGCCGGGGGCGGGGGCCCTATCGGCCCGCCTCGGCGGACAGCATCGAGCGCGAGGTGCTGGCGGTGCGCCGCGCCGGTGCGCGCTATCTGTTCCACGATCAGCCCGATTACCCCGCTCTGCTGGCCGAACTCGATTCCGCGCCACCGGTCCTTACCTGCCGGGGCAGGCTCGAACTGGCCAGCGCGCCTTGCGTGGCGCTGGTCGGCGCGCGCAACGCCAGCGCGGCGGCGGTCAAGCTGGCGCGGGACTTTGCCGCTGCTCTGGCCGAGGCGGGGTTCACTGTCGTCTCGGGGCTGGCAAGGGGCATCGACGGCGCGGCGCACGAGGGCGCGTTCCCGCAAACCATCGGAGTGATCGCCAGCGGGATCGACATTGCATACCCGCCCCAGCACGAGGCCTTGCAGGAGCGGATCGCCAGCGAAGGCCTGCTGATCGCCGAACAGCCCCCCGGCACCGAGCCGCGCGGGCGGCATTTCCCATCACGCGCTGGTGATCGAGGCCGCGCCGCAATCGGGCAGCCTCATCACCGCGCGGCTGGCGGGCGAGGCGGGGCGCGAGGTCATGGCGATCCCCGGCTCCCCGCTCGATGCCCGCGCTTCGGGCTGCAACCAGCTGATCCGCGAAGGCGCGGTGCTGGTGCAGACGCCCGAGGACGTGCTGGAACTCCTCCAAAGCTTCACTGGCGCGCCGCGATCGCGCTTCCGGGTCAGCGAAGGCGCGGCGGCTTTCGATTACGCCGACCTCGCCAAGCTCGACTGGGGCGAGGCGCGGGCCGATCTTTCCACTGATATCGCGAGCTTGCTGACCAATGCCCCAGTCGCGATCGACGAACTCATCCGCCAATCGGGAGCAAGCGCAGCCGAGGTGCATATGGCGCTTCTCGAACTGGAGTTGGCGGGCGATTTGGACCGCGAGGGTAATGGTTTGGTGAGGCTGAACCGATGAGCATGCAAAGCGCCTGGTTGAAGCGAACAACAAGCGAGCGGGCGTCACTGATCATAATGGCGATCGGATGTGCCTTCCTCGGCGTGCTCGGAGTCTGGGGCCAGGAGCCGATGGAAGGCGGCGATGACTTTGTTTTCTATCTCGGCTCTCTGGCGTTTGGCGCAGTGTTCCTGTTCCTCGCGGTTCCGGTAGCGCTCGCGGTTCTGGTGGTGGGCGGCGCGCACTTTGTCTCACCATGGCGGCGCGCGCTCGACAAAGCGCTGCCGATCCTGACACTGGCGCTGCTGTGGCTTCTGCTGACGATGCTTGCAGGCTTGTGAAATGCGCTTGACGCTGTAAGCGCCGCAGCCTCACCCTCGCGCGTACACACGTAAGGGACACCCCGGCACCATCATGCAGCTTGTCATCGTCGAATCCCCCGCCAAAGCGAAAACCATCGAGAAATATCTCGGCAAGGACTTCAAGGTTCTCGCCTCCTACGGCCATGTCCGCGATTTGCCGCCCAAGGATGGCAGCGTCGACCCCGAGGCGGACTTTGCGATGGAGTGGGAACTCTATCGCGACAAGCAGAGCCGCTTCAAGGAAATCGCCGACGCGGCCAAGGGCGCAAGCCGTCTCGTGCTGGCGACCGACCCTGACCGCGAGGGCGAGGCGATCAGCTGGCACGTGCTGGAGCTGCTGAAGAAGCGCAAGAGCGTGCCCGCGTTGGTTGATCGCGTCACCTTCAACGCGATCACCAAGCAGGCCGTGACCGACGCGATGGCCAAGCCCCGCGAGCTCGATCAGCCGCTGATCGACGCCTATCTGGCACGGCGTGCGCTCGATTACCTGTTCGGCTTTACTCTGTCGCCGGTGCTGTGGCGCAAGCTCCCCGGCGCCAAGAGTGCGGGGCGCGTGCAGTCGGTGGCGCTGCGCCTGATTGTCGAGCGCGAGCGCGAGATCGAAGCGTTCCGGGCCGATGAATACTGGAGCGTCGTCGCGCGGATGATGCACGATGGCACCGACTTCGATGCCCGCCTGGTCAAGTTCCGGGGCGAGAAGCTGGAGAAGCTCAGCCTCGGTGCTGAAGGTATCGCGATGGAGGCCAAGGCTGCGGTGGAGGCCGGGCGCTTTACCGTCGAGGGCGTCGAGACCAAGCCGGTCAAGCGCAACCCCGCGCCGCCGTTCACCACCTCGACGCTGCAACAGGAGGCCGCGCGCAAGCTGGGTTACTCCGCGCAGCACACCATGCGGCTGGCGCAGAGCCTCTACGAGGCGGGCGCAATCACCTATATGCGGACCGACGGCGTGCAGATGGACATGAGCGCGATCCACGCCGCCCGCGATGCCATCACCGCGCGCTTCAGCGCAGACTATCGCCCCGAAAAGCCGCGCTTTTACAGCACCAAGGCCAAGAACGCGCAGGAAGCGCACGAGGCCATCCGTCCGACCGATTTTACCCGCGAACGGGTTGGCGCAGGGGACGAGGCCAGGCTTTACGACCTCATTTTCAAGCGCGCGATGGCGAGCCAGATGGCGACCGCGCAGCTGGAACGCACCACCGTCACCTTCCGCGATGCCACCGGCCAGCACGAGCTGCGCGCCACCGGTCAGGTGATCCGCTTCCCCGGCTTTCTAGCGGTCTATCAGGAAGGCTTTGATGACGCTGACGACGATGAGAGCGGCCTGCTCCCCGTGATGCGCGCAGGCGACTGCCCGGCGAAGCGGGCTGTCGACGCCACCCAGCACTTCACCCAGCCGCCGCCGCGTTTCTCCGAAGCTTCGCTGGTCAAGCGCCTCGAAGAACTCGGCATCGGGCGGCCGTCCACCTATGCCTCGACCATCCAGACCCTGCGCGACCGCGCCTATGTGCGGATGGAGAAGAACCGCTTCTTCGCCGAGGAATCGGGTCGGCTGCTGACCGCCTTCCTCGAACGCTTCTTCCCCACCTATGTCGCCTATGACTTCACTGCCGGGATGGAGGACGAGCTCGATGTCGTTTCCGACGGGCGTGAGGAATACAAGGTGCTGCTCGCGCGCTTCTGGAAAGACTTCAAGCCCAAGGCCGACGAGGTGATGGAGAAGCTGCCTTCGGAAGTCACCGAGGCGCTGGACGAATATCTCTCCGATTTCCTGTTCCCCCCGCGCGACGACGGCAGCGATCCGCGCGCCTGCCCGCTCTGCGCCAGCGAAGGCCGCGCCAATGGCCGCCTCAGCTTGCGCGGCGGCAAGTTCGGGGCGTTTGTCGCCTGCGTGAACTACCCCGAGTGCAAATTCACCCGCCGCTTTGCGCAAGGTGGCGGCGAGGGCGCGGACGGCGCGGATGACGGCGTCATCGGCCAGCACCCCGAAACCGGCGAGGACATCCACCGCAAGACGGGGCGCTTCGGGCCCTATGTGCAGATGGGCGAGGGCAAAGACGCCAAGCGCGCCAGCATCCCCAAGGATCTCGACGATTTCGACCTCGACTGGGCGGTGAAGCTGCTCGATCTGCCGCGCATCATCGGCGCGCACCCCGATACGGGGATGGAAATCGAGGCCAATATCGGGCGCTACGGCCCATACCTCAGGCATGATGGCAAGTATGGCAAACTCACCAACACCCGCGAGGTGTTCGTGGTCGGGATGAACCGTGCGGTCGATATCCTCGCGCAGGCGGCCAATCGCGGCGGGGCTGCACGCGGCACTTCGGAACCCATCGCCACCCTCGGGGCCCACCCTGTCAGCGGCGGCGAGATCAAGGTCATGCCGGGCCGCTACGGCCCATACGTCACTGACGGCACCACCAATGCCACCATCCCGCGCGATGTGAAGCCGGAGGATGTGACGCTCGCCGCGGCGGTCGAGCTGATCGACGCGCGCGCCGCGAAAGGCCCGGCCAAGGGCGCCAAGAAGGGTGGAGCCAAGAAAAAGGCTGCCCCCAAGAAGGCCGCCGCCAAAAAAGCGCCCGCGAAAAAGAAGGCTCCGGCAAAGAAGGCAGCCGTTGCGGCGAAATGAGCGTCGGAGCGGCCCGCACCGCCGCTCCGGCCCCGGCTTGTTGGTAAATCATAAAGCATTTGCCACGTAGAAACGGCGCAGGACAAAGGGCTGCGCCGTGATCGAGATCGAAGTTCAGAACGAGACCCACCAGACCCAGAGCCGGATCCGCTTCGCCGCCGTCCCGCGGATTGGCGAAGGCTTGCGTCTGCGCGAGCCGGACGGGATGTGGGCGAGCTATGATGTGCTCGACGTGTGGTATCAGAAAGCCGAATTCGGCGATGTCTGGATGCCGTATCTTCATGTCCGCGTGACGCCGGGCGAACTGGCCGTCGCGGAAGATGAGGACGATCCCTTTTCCGACGATTTCGCCGCCAATGCCTATGATGGCAGATTTGCCGTTGTGGGCAGGGAGCACTAGTTATGCAGAATCTGATCAAGCGCAATTCCGGCCCGCACCGACGCACCGGCATTGAGGGCAAGACGCTGGCTGAAAAGCTCGCGCAGAACGAAGCCATGCTGGCGGCTGCAGCCGAAAGCGATGCTGCGCGGGTTGCCGCAGCGGCTGCTGCTCCGCCGCGTCCGTCGTCGGCCACCCAGTCCCCTGCGCCTGCTGCTCCGGCCGCCGTTGCCGACGACGACACTGCCGCCATCGTCGCCGCCGCCAAGGCGATGCGCGATCGCTATGCCGGCCGCGAAGCGCAGCCCGCTGCGGCCAGAACCTGCCTGATCGTCGATGACAGCCGGGTGATCCGCAAGGTCTCCAGCAAGATCGCGCTGAGCCTCGGCTATGTCCCGGTCGAAGCCGAGAACGGCGAGGAAGCGCTGGCACGCTGCAAGAAATCGATGCCCGACCTTGTCCTCACCGACTGGAACATGCCCGAAATGGACGGGATCACCTTCGTGCAGCAACTGCGCGCGATCCCCACGCCCAAGGAACCAGTGGTGGTGTTCTGCACCTCGAACGGCGAGGCCAAGGACATCCACGATGGCATCGCGGCGGGGGCGGATGATTACATCGTCAAGCCGTTCGACGAGGCGGCATTGCGCGCGAAGCTGGAGAAGCTGGGGCGGGGGTGAACCCATCGCCGCCCCGTGCTTGACACGGGGCTTACCGCACCCAATCCAGCCCGATTTCCTCGAACAGTTCCTTGTCTTCGGCCCAGTTTTCCAGCACCTTGACGTGCAGGAACAGGTGCACCTTCACCCCCAGCACTTCGCACAATTCCTTGCGCGCGGCCTCGCCGATCGCCTTGATCTTGGAACCGCCCTTGCCGAGCACGATCGCGCGCTGGTTGTCGCGGGTGACCACGATCTGCTGGTGGATTTCCACGCTGCCGTCCTTGCGCACCTCGTATTTCTCGGGCCGCACCGCGCTGTCATAGGGCAGTTCCTCGTGGAGCTGCTGGTAGAGCTGTTCGCGGGTGATCTCGGCGGCGAGCAGGCGTTCGGAGGCGTCGGAAACCTGATCTTCGGGATACATCCATTCGCCTTCTGGCATCATCGCGGCGAGGTGATCCTTCAGCTCGGGAACGCCCTCGCCGTTGAGGGCCGAGACGAAGAAGATCTCGGCGAAATCGACCTTGACTGCGAGTTCCTGCGCCAGCGCCAGCAGGGGTTCCTTCTTGGCGCGGTCGACCTTGTTGAGGACGAGGATCTTGCGTTCGGAGCGGTTCGCCAGCGCCTCCAGCAGCGGCTCCAGCTCGTGCCTGCGCTGCTTGATCGGATCGACGAGCAGCAGCACCGCGTCGGCGCTTTCGGCACCTTCCCAAGCGGCGCTCACCATCGCCCGGTCGAGCCGGCGGCGCGGAGCGAAGATGCCGGGTGTGTCGACGAGGATCATCTGGGTGGGCGCCCCCCCGATCTCGTGCAAGGCGATGCCCAGCATCCGCGCCCGGGTGGTCTGCGCCTTGGCGCTGGTGATCGCGACCTTCTGGCCGACGAGCTGGTTCACCAAAGTCGACTTGCCGGCATTGGGCGCGCCGATCACGGCAACCATGCCGCAGCGGGTGGGACTAAGGGGGTTGGTTTGGGTGTCAATCATCGCGCAAGCCTAGCCGTTTGCCTCGCGCTTGTCGAAGCGTTGTGCGATCGTGGCTTGGTCGTTGCACCATCATTGCAAGGTCATTTGGGCGCCGTTCGATGGGGCCGTAGAATGCTTCAAGTGAAACATTTCACGAACAAGCCTATCCAAACTGCTCCAGAAAGGCCTTTGCGGCGAGCCGCTCGGCCTCGCTCTTGCTGTTCGCGGTGGCCTCGGCGCTGCCGACATTGCGCACGTTGACCTGCACGGTGAAGCGGGCGGCGTGGTCAGGGCCGCTGCGGTCGATCACCTCGTAAACCGGGGCGGCGCGGCGATTGCCCGCAGCCCATTCCTGCAGTGCGCTCTTGGGGTGCTTGGCCTTGCCCACGTCGCCCTCAAGTTCGTGCGCCCATAGGCGATAGATGAGGGCCTGCGCCGCATCAAAGCCTTGTTCGATGAAGCAGGCCCCGATCAGTGCCTCCATCACATCACCAAGGATCTTGTCGCTATCCGCTCCGCCATCATCGCGAGCCTGCTTGCCCAGCCGGATGTGCTGCGGAAGCCCGATAGAGCGGGCGATGCGCGCGCAGGTCGCCCCGCTCACCAGCGCATTGAGGCGCTGCGAAAGCTTGCCTTCGGGCGCGTCTCCGGCGCGGAACAGCCATGCCGCCACCGAGAGGCCAAGCACCCGGTCACCGAGAAATTCGAGCCGCTGGTAATCGGCTGCAACTGCCGGGCCCGATCCGTTGAAGCTGCCGTGAGTCAGCGCCTCCAGCCATGGTGCCTCGCTCGCCACACTGAAGCCCTGTGCATCGAGCCAGGCAAGGGTGGCTGGGTCAAGGCCACTCACAGCACCGATCCGATTCGGTCCCAGCGTGCCGCCGAAAACCACGTCCACGGCGCGAGCCAATCGGCGCTGCCATCCGTGGACCAGACGATCACCGTCGCACGGCCTACCAGCAGGTCTTGCGAGACCAGGCCGACCCCTTCACCCGCCGAGGCCGTAAAGCGGCTGTCGAGCGAACTGTCGCGATTATCGCCCATGACGAACAGCTTGTCCTCGGGCACGATGATTTCGGCAAATCCGTCTGCCGAAGTGAGGCCGAAATCGAGCACGTCGTAGGACTTGCCCCCGGGCAAGGTCTCTCGGAATGCGGCATAACGGCAGACCTCGGCGCCACCCGGTTGCCGCTCGGCATCGCCACCCCATGCGCAACCGGTGTTGGCGGACAGGGGAATGACGACGTCGGCAATCTTGCGGCGCGGCACCAGCACGCCATTCAGCACAAGCTCGCCGCCGATCACCGCCACGCGGTCGCCCGGCAGGCCAATCACCCGCTTGATGTAATCCTGCCTGTCGACCGGGTGCTTGAAGATGACGATATCGCCGCGCTCCGGTGTCCCCGGCAGCAGCCGCCCATCGGGTAACGACAGATCGAACGGAAGCGAATGGCGAGAGACCCCATAGGGCCATTTGGCGGCGAGCAGGTAATCGCCGTTCATCAGACGCGGCAACATGCTTTCCGAAGGGATCGAGAAGGGCGAGAAGAGGAACACCCGGAACGCCAGCACCGCCAGCAGCAGCTTGATCAGGAACCAGACGAAGCTGGACCAACCCTCTCCCGTTCGGGCAGCGGCGGCGGCGGGCACCGCTTCGCCAAGCGATTGGGTCTTAACATCCATCACTCCTGCCCTTACTCGCAGCCACGCACTTGCGCAAAGGGGAACGGGGATGACCGGCAGCAACGGGTTTGATGGTAATGAGGCAGTGGCAGCAGCATGGGCCCAGCTGCGCGGATTGGCGCACCCGACGCTGGCCGGATTGTTCGCGGCCGATTCTGCCCGCCCAGCAGCTATGACGCGGCGAATCAGCTGGCCGGTCGCACCCGGCAGCACGGCTGAAACCGGGATGCTGATCGACTTTTCCAAGACACACCTCGGCAACGAGGCGCTTGCCGCGTTCGAAGCGCTGGCCGATGCGGCAGGTTTCGACGCGCGGCGCGAGGCGCTGTTCAGCGGCGGGATCGTCAATGCGACCGAAGGCCGCGCTGCAACCCACGCCGCGCTGCGCGGCAGCGGAACACCTGCGCAGGTTGAAGAGGCCAACGCGCTGCTTACCCGCATGGGGCTGCTGGTCGAGGCGATCCACGATGGCGCTCTGGGCGAGGTGAAGCACTGTATCGCCATTGGCATTGGCGGCTCGGCGCTGGGTCCGGCACTGGCCATCGACGCGTTGACGCGCGATCTGGCGATGGTCGATGTGCACGTCGTCTCGAACATCGACGGGCTGGCGCTCGAACAGGCGTTCCGCGCCTGCGATCCGGCGACCACCCTGATCGCGGTTGCCTCCAAAACCTTTACCACGATCGAAACCATGACCAATGCGGCCAGTGCGCTGAAATGGCTCGCCGACAACGGGGTGGAAGATCCCGGCGGGCGGGTGGTTGCGCTCACAGCTGCGCCCGACAAGGCGGTGGAATGGGGGGTGGACGAGACCCGCGTCCTGCCTTTCGTCGAGAGTGTCGGCGGGCGGTATTCGCTGTTTTCGAGCATCGGCTTCCCGGTCGCGCTCGCAGTCGGCATGGACGAGTTCCGGGCTATGCTCGCGGGGGCCAAGGCAGTCGACGATCATTTCCGCAGCACCGAAGGCCGCGCCAATGCGCCGCTGCTCGCCGCCTTTGCCGACCAGTATTACACCCGCATAAGGGGCTGCCAGACCCGCGCGGTCTTTGCCTATGACGAGCGTCTCGCGCTGCTGCCCGACTATCTCCAGCAGCTCGAGATGGAATCGAATGGCAAAAGCGTGACGGTGAGCGGCGCACCCGTTGATGGACCGACGGCAGCGGTGACGTGGGGCGGGGTGGGCACCGATGCGCAGCATGCTGTGTTCCAGCTACTGCATCAGGGCACGCACCTTATTCCGGTCGATTTCATCGCCAGCATTGCTCCGGGTGACGATCTCGATCCGGCGCATCACCGTATTCTTTTGATGAACTGCCTCGCGCAAGGGGCGGCGCTGATGGCGGGCAAGGCGTCGGACGATCCAGCGCGCGCCTACGCAGGTGATCGGCCTTCTACCACCTTCCTCCTCGATGATTGCGATGCCGCTGCCCTGGGCGCGCTGATCGCCTTCCACGAGCACCGCACCTTCGCCAACGCCGTCTTGATGGGGATCAATCCCTTCGACCAGTTCGGCGTAGAGCTGGGCAAGGTGATCGCCAAGCAGATCGACAGCGGCGAGGGCAGCTTCGATCCTAGCACCACGGCGCTGATGGCAGCCGCCGGCCTAGCCTGACGCACAGCTGATGCCCAATCGCCACAGCGCCGGGCAAGGGATTGTCCGGAAGGCTTGCGTTATTCCGCGCGCGCGTTGCAAAAATTCGCGCGCGGGTAACATTTGTCGCGTTTGCGGGTCCGTCTAGTAACAATGTGCTGATTTCATCGGGTCGTCGCGTTAGAATTGCGCACCTGCCAAAATTCCGTATTCTTGCAGTCATCTGGCGTTAACCAAAATCGCCGCCCTCCTGATGATCAGCAAGGCCGCTTCCATGAAATCTGTTCTGCTTCTCTCCGCACTCGCCGCGCTCGGCATGGTTTCGGCTCCGCTTTCCGCGCAGCAACAGGCTCAGAACGACGGAACGGCGCGCTCCAAGGTCAAGCCAGCGCGGCTGATCGAGTTCACAGGCGACCGTGAGTTCCTCAAGGAATCCTCACGCCTTCGCGTCTGGCGCGGTGAGGTTGGCTACACCCTTGCTGTCGATGCCGCTGGCATGCCGACTGGGTGTGAGCTGACCGAGAAGTTCCGAATGAACTACATCAACGATAAGCTGTGCGAAGTGCTGCTGAAGCACCATAGCTTCGAGCCCGCGATCGATGCGAGTGGTACCGCGATCCAGAGCCGCTATGAAGGGCGACTCAACTATATGGAAATCCGCGAAAAGGATTGATTTCCTGACGCTCTCGTGTTTCTCTTCTGACGTTTCCCTGATCGCAGAAAGGGCCGCAGATGAAGATAACAACCGTGAAGCTTGGCGCGCTGGCATCAGCAATCACCGCCAGCCTCGTCTGGACTGCACCGCTTGGTGCCGAGACTGAGGTCGAGATCGCCCGTGTCGACGCCGGACACATCCCTGCAGCTCAGGTGGTGACGGGCGCCCAGGCGGTCGAGTTGGTCGATTTCGATTATGACGCGTTCTTCGATCGGGCGACCCAATTGGGGTTGCTGAGCCAGCGGCTTGGCTACACGCTCACCGTTGGCCTTGACGGCAAGCCAGTCGATTGCGCGCTCTCCCGAAATTTCAGAAATTCCTTCACCGCCAAGGAATTGTGCAAGAAACTTAAGGCCAGCGCGATGTTCTCGCCTGCACGCGACCAAGCGGGTAACGCCGTCGTTGCCGTCTATGTAGGTGAGGTCCGGATTTGGTCTGTATTCGCTTCAGACCGATAATCCTTTGACATTTCGGGCTGCGGCCCCCATATGCGCCTCATCGAAGCGCGCTAGCCATGCGTGAAGCGGCGGAATTCTAAAAGCATCCGCCCCGGCCGCACTTCGGTTCTACCCCAGACTTCCCTTTTCACGCGGGCGGTTTCAACCCCCGCGCCGCGTCCGCTTGTCCATAGGGATTGGCGGAAGCGCGTCGCAGATTATTTGCGAGTTTTTTCTCTATGACGACTTTTGCTGACCTCGGGCTGTCGCAGCCCGTGCTCCAGGCCCTTGATCTCAAGGGCTACACCATTCCCACGCCGATCCAGGAACAGGCCATTCCGGCTGTGCTCAAGGGTCGCGATCTGCTGGGCATCGCCCAGACCGGCACCGGCAAGACCGCCGCCTTCATGCTCCCCAGCATCGACCGGCTGCGTGAGGCCGACAAGCCCATCCCGTTCAAGTCCTGCCGCATGCTGGTGCTGGCCCCCACCCGCGAACTCGCGGTGCAGATCGCTGACAGCGCCAAGGATTATGGCGCGCTCGCTGGCCTCAAGGTGCAATGCATCGTCGGTGGCACCAGCGTGGGCAAGGATCGCAACAAGCTGCACCGCGGCACCGACATCCTTGTCGCCACGCCGGGCCGCTTGCTCGACCTCATCGACCAGAAGGCGCTCAACCTTGCAGGCATCGAAATCCTGGTGCTCGACGAAGCCGACCAGATGCTCGACCTCGGCTTCATCCACGCGCTGCGCAAGATCAAGGATCTCGCCCCCAAGGAGCGCCAGACGCTGTTCTTCAGCGCCACCATGCCCAAGGCGATCAAGGAGTTGGTGAGCGGCTTCTGCAACAATCCGGTGCAGGTCTCGGTCACCCCGCAAAGCACCACGGCGGAACGGATCGATCAATATCTGTTCATGGTGCAGCAGGACGAGAAGCTCAGCTTGCTCGAAATGATCCTCAAGGGCCGTCACGCCATCCCCGGCGCGATGGAACGCGTGCTGATCTTCACCCGCACCAAGCACGGCGCGGACCGGGTGGTGAAGCGGCTGTCGCAGGCCGGGATCGAAAGCAACGCGATCCACGGCAACAAGTCGCAGCCGCAGCGCCAGCGGGCGCTCGACGAATTCCGCAAAGCCCGCGTGCCGGTGTTGATCGCGACCGATGTGGCCGCGCGCGGCATCGACATCCCGGGCGTGTCGCACGTCATCAATTACGAGCTGCCCAACGTGCCCGAACAATATGTCCACCGCATCGGCCGCACCGCGCGTGCCGGCAAGGACGGGGTGGCGATTGCCTTCTGTGCCGAGGACGAACGCGCTTACCTCAAGGATATCCGCAAGGTGACGGGGGCAGAGCTCGAACGGCTGGCACTTCCGGACAATTTCCGTGCGGTGGTCGAGGGCGAAGGCCCGGTGAAGCCCGCACCGCGTCAGCCGATGAAACGGGTGCAAGCCCGTCCGCTCGGCCAGCGCAAGCCGCAAGGTGATCGCCGTCACGCCGAGGCGCCCGGTGGCGAGCGTCGTCCCCAGCAAGGCGAACAGCGCCGCGCTGAAGGGGATCGCCGTCCGCAAGGGGATCGCAAGCCGCAGGGCGAACGTCGTCCCGACGGTGATCGCCGGGCCTTTGGTGCCAAGCCCGGTGGCAATGGCGGCAATAATGGCGGTCAGCGTCACCCCGGAGGCGGCGGGCGTCCCGCTGGAAATGGCGGCGGCGGCAATCGTGGCCGGGGTCGTCCCGGTGGCGGCGGTGGCGGCGGCGGCGGTGGTCGCCCGCGCGCTGCCAGTGTCTGACAGGTAAGAGAATATTCAGGGCGGGAGCGAAAAACTCCCGCCCTTTTCCTTCCCTGAAATCATGCGTTGCACCAGCCGACGGTTGCCGCATGTGCCTCGCGGGGCCATATGCGCGCCGTTACCGACGGGAGCAGCGCAATGACCGATGCATACGATTTTGATCTCTTCACCATCGGCGCAGGCTCGGGCGGGGTGCGCGCCAGCCGCGTTGCCGCCGCGCACGGCGCGCGCGTGGCGGTGGCGGAAGAATACCGCGTTGGCGGCACCTGCGTGATCCGCGGCTGCGTGCCCAAGAAGATGCTCGTCTACGGCGCGCATTTTGCCGAGGATCTGGTCGATGCGAGCCATTTCGGTTGGACCATCGAGGGCAAGAGCTTCGACTGGATCAAGTTGCGCGATCACGTGCAGAATGATGTGACGCGGTTGGAGGGGCTCTACGGCCAGACGCTCAGCAACCACAAGGTTACCATCTTCAACGAACGCGCGACGATTACCGGCGATCACCAGGTTACGCTGGCGAGCGGCAAGGTGATCACCGCTGCGAACATCCTGATCGCCACCGGCGCGCGCCCGCTGATCCCGGAATTTCCCGGCAACGAGCATGTCATCACTTCGAACGAGGCGTTCCATCTCGACGCCCTGCCGCGCCGCATCCTGATTGCAGGCGGGGGCTATATCGCCAACGAATTCGCCGGCATCTTCAACGAATTCGGTTGCAAGGTAACGATCGCCAACCGTTCAGATACGATCCTGCGCAGCTATGACACATCGCTGCGAGACCGGCTGCTCCAAATCTCGATGGTCAAGGGTATCGAGTTCCTGTTCCACGCCGAGTTTGAACACATCGACAAGCAGGCTGATGGCACCTTGCTGGTGAAGCTCACCGGGCAGGACGCCCGGGAATTCGATGCGGTGATGGTAGCCACCGGCCGCGTCCCCAATGTCGAAGGGCTGGGGCTGGAGACCATCGGGGTCGACGTCGGACAGCGCGGCGAGATTGTGGTCGATGCCTTCAGCCGCACCAATGTCGATTATGTCTATGCTGTGGGCGATGTGACCGATCGGGTGCAGCTGACCCCTGTCGCGATCCGCGAGGGTCAGGCCTTTGCCGACTCGGTGTTCGGCCCGGATGCGCCTTACGCAGTTGATCA
>RDXA01000374.1 GCA_004292705.1 Sphingomonadales bacterium
ATCCTGGGCTTCGCGCGCCACTCGATCCGGCGATCTGCCGCGCGTGGCTGCCCCTGCTGTCTCCGCTGCTCGATCAGTGGTTTGGCGGCGCGGGCCGCCCGTGGGCGATGCAGGCGTGGTACTCGCTGGTGACCACGCCGCCTGCTGCTCTCGCCCCGATACAGCGCCTGCCGCATATTGATGGCACGGATCCGCAGCAGATCGCGATGATGCTCTATCTGCATCACACCGGGCATGGCGGGACGGCGTTCTTCCGTCATCGGTCGACGGGTCTCGAGTCGCTCTCTGCGGAAGACTATCCGCGTTATGCCGCCGCAGTTCAGGCCGAGGTTGCGCGCAGCGGTTTGCCACCCTCTGCCTATCCGACGGACGGCGCCCCGCATTTCGAGCGCGTGCACGTCGCGGCCGGCACCTTCAACCGCGCGGTGTTCTATCGCGGCAATATTCTTCACAGCGGGGTCATCGACAATGATGCGCCGCTTTCAGCCGATCCGCGTGCGGGACGGCTGACCATCAACGCCTTCTTCCGCCCGGCGGCGGACTGACGGATGCAAGGGACGGGATATGGACAGGCCTGAAGTCAGGAAACTGGTGATTGTCGGCGGGGGCACCGCCGGATGGATCACCGCTGCGGCCTTTGCCCGGCTGCTGGGCGAACGGCTCAGCATCGAGTTGGTCGAAAGCGAGGCGATCGGCACGGTCGGGGTTGGCGAGGCGACCATCCCGCAAATCATTCGCCTCAATGCCATCCTGGGCCTCGACGAGAACGCCTTCCTGCGAGCGACATCGGGCACCTTCAAGCTGGGCATCGAGTTCGTCGACTGGGGCAAGCTGGGCAGCCGCTATCTCCACACCTTCGGCGACACGGGGATGAACCTCGGCAATGTCGCCTTCCACCACTATTGGCGGCGCAGTATCAGTGGCAGCGCGGCGCACGCGCGGGGGCTGTGGGATTATTCGCTGCACCAGCAGGCGGCGAATCAGGCGAGGTTCGGCAAGCTCGACCGGGTCGGCAACACCGCAATGACAGGCCTTGCCTATGCCTATCACTTCGACGCCAGCCGCTATGCCCTGTTTCTGCGCGACTATGCCGAAGGGCGCGGCGTCACCCGCACCGAGGGGATTGTCGAGCGCGTCGAGAGGGATGGCGAGGACGGCGATATCACCGCGATCAGCCTGAAGGATGGCACGCGGGTGGCGGGCGATTTCTTCATCGACTGCACCGGCTTCCGGGCGCTGCTTCTGGCTGAAACGTTGGGGGTGGGCTATCACGACTGGTCGCGCTGGCTTCCCTGCGACCGCGCTCTGGCCGTGCCGAGCGAGCGTCTGCCGACCCTGGTGCCCTATACCCGCGCCACGGCGAAGCAAGCGGGCTGGCAGTGGCGCATCCCCTTGCAGCACCGCACCGGCAATGGTCACGTCTATTCGTCGGGTTTCACTTCCGATGACGCGGCGACAGATGTCCTCCTCAAGGGTCTGGAGACAAAGGCTCTGGCCGATCCGCGCCCGATCCGGTTCACCACCGGTCGGCGCGAGGCCTTCTGGGCGCACAATTGCGCTGCCATTGGCCTGTCGAGCGGTTTTCTCGAGCCGCTCGAATCGACCAGCATCCACCTTATCCAATCGCATGTCAGCCGGCTGATCCAGCTCTTCCCGCGCCATCGCGACGCCGTGGCAGAGCGCGACGAATACAACCGCCGCTGCGCCGCCGAATTCGCGCAGATCCGCGATTTCCTGATCCTTCACTACCATCGCACGGACCGCGAAGATTCGGAATTCTGGCGCTATTGCAAGCACATGGACGTGCCCGACAGCCTCACCCACAAGATCGCGCTGTTCGCTGCCTCAGGCCGCGTGGGGCGCGATGTGGATGACTTGTTCCGGGATGCGAGCTGGGTGCAGGTGATGATTGGCCAGGGCATCATCCCGGCTGATTACGATCCGATGGCAGACCAGATCGCGCCGCAACAACTCGCCGAATTTCTCGCCAACCTGCGCACGCTGGTTACCCGCGCGATCGGCGGACTGCCGACCCACGAGGATTACCTGCGCCAGCACTGCCCTGCCGATGCGAGCCTGCTGGCGGCCTGACCGTCCGTACAAGAGGAACACGAAAAAGGGCGGCGCAGCAACCTGCACCGCCCTTTGTGTTCTGGGCCCGAAGGCGCAGCCGATTACTTCGACTGGGCTTCCAGATAGGCCACCAGGTCAGCGCGCTTCTGCGCGTCCTTGACGCCGGGGAAGGCCATCTTGGTGCCGGGCATGAAGCCCTTGGGGTCTTCAAGATACTTGAACAGCACGTCCGACGTCCAGGTCACGCCGCTGTTCTTGTTGGCATCCGAATAGGAGAAGCCCGGAACCGAGCCCGACTTGCGGCCAACAACCTTGTGCAGCGACGGGCCGACGCGGTTCACGCCTTCGTCGAACACGTGGCAGGTGCGGCATGCCGCAAACACCTTCTCGCCAGCAGCGGCATCGCCGGTAAAGCTGGCATACTCGACAGCGCCGCCAGCCGGAGCGGCAGCCGCCGCCGGGGTTTCTGCCGCAGCCGGCGTTTCGGCCGGGGCAGCAGCTTCGGGCGCTTCGGCAGCCGGAGCTTCTTCTGCCTGCTTGCCACCGCAAGCCGAAAGAGTAGCGAGGCTCGCCAGCGCGGCCGCGCCCATCAGGAAATTACGCTTCATGGTCGTTTGTCCTCTGAACACTATGTTCCTCCCGCATCCTCGCGAGCCTTAAACCAGATTTTCGGGCATGGAAAGCGGGACTTCACGCAAGATTGTGACGCTCTCCCCAAATTCTGCAAGGGCCCCATGCGCAGCGGCGCAAAGGGTTTCCCGCCACCTCGCGCAAGGCCCGCTGCCGCGCACAAAGATTGCCTTGCGCGGCACGCACGCTATTGTCGCATGCATGATCATTCTGCCCAAGCACACCAAGCTCGTTCTCGCCCTGCTGGCGTTCCTGCCGCTCTATTTCATGGTTGCCGCGCTCGGCACCAAGATCGGCGTCTGGGACTGGAAAATCGGACTGATGACTCTGACGCTGGGCGGCGGGATTATCGTTCTGGGGATCACGGCACTGGCAGCGCTGGTCTCGCTGGTTCTCGCCATGCGTTCCAAGCCGCGCCACAATGGGGTGCTCGCGGTGGCGATCATCGGGCTGCTCGGCCCGGGGGCCGCATTGGCGGTGTTCATGAGCACGGGCGGAAAGGCTGCGGCCAATCCGATCCACGACATCGCCACCGACACCGCCAATCCGCCGGCCTTCTCGGCCGCAACCGTCGCCGCGCGCGAGGCTGCTGGGGCCAATCCGCTGAGCGACTATCAAAGCCCGCTCGGCAAGATTGCCCTGTATCAGAAGGCCGGAGTGTCACCCGAACTCGCAGTGAAATCCCACGCGCAGATCATCACCGCGCGCAAGGATCGCCCGGCCCCGCTCCCGCTCGGCGGAGCGAGCAAGGCCGAGGGCGTCGCCGCCGTCGCTGCGGCAATGGGCGCGATGGGGTTTACGGATATCCGCCCCGATGCCGCTACCGGCACGGTCGAAGGCGTGGCGGAAACCTTCTGGTTCGGCTTCAAGGATGATGTCGTTGCCCGCGTAGGCGATACGCAGGTCGATTTCCGCTCGGTCAGCCGCGTCGGGGTGAGCGATCTTGGCGCCAACACCGCGCGTATTAACGAACTGCGCGAGCGCACCGAGGCGCTGCTGGGCGCGGCTAGTCGGTAAAGGCTGAGACCGCCACGGCGCTGCGCTGGACCACGGTCAGTGCACACAGGCCTGCATAGGCATAGGCGATTGGCCCGAACCACGCCGGAAAGATGCACATCGCGATGAAGACCGCGATGGTCTCGGCACCCTCGGCCAGCCCGGTCGAGTAGAGGAAGCTTTTCTTGCCATGGGCCTCGCTGGTCGTCCCGCGCTTGGCGGCAATGACGGCGAAGGCGAGGAAGCTGACGCCTGTGAGCACAAAGCTGGCGACCAGCACCAGCGCGGGAAGCGTGTCAGCAGGGGTGAGGATCCCGAAGCCGAGCGGCACGCTGACATAAAAGGCAAAGTCCGCGACAATATCGAAATAGCCGCCCAGATCGGATGGCCCGCGCACCCGCGCCACGGCTCCGTCAAGCCCATCAAACAGCCGGTTGACGATGATGAGGGCGAGGCCCCAGCCGATATGCCCGAAGGCGATCGTGGCTGCACCCGTCAGCCCGAAGGCGAGGCCGGTGAAGGTCAGACCGTTGGCGGTGACACCAAGCCCTGCCAGAATGGCTCCAGCGCGGTTCAACGGCGGGTCGATCAGCGGGCGGAGTTTGGCGTCAAACATCGGCTCAGACCCAGCTCACCAAGCCGATCCAGGCCCCTGTCATGGCGCTGGCAAGGTTGCCCGAGATCCAGCTTTTCATTCCCAGCCCTGCTGCCTCGGCACGGCGTTCGGGGCACAGGGTGCCGATGGTCGATACCAGCAGGCCGACACTGGCGAGGTTCGCCACGCCGCACAGGGCGTAGGTGACGATCAGCAGGCTTCGCGGCCCCAAGGTCCCGGCTGGCAGCGCGGCGAGTTCGAGATAGGCGACATATTCGTTGAGCACCGCCTTGGTGCCCATCAATCCGCCCGCCGCCTGGGCCTCGGCCCAGGGCACGCCCAGCAGCCACATGAACGGCGCGAGGCCCCAGCCCATCAGCCGCTTGAGGCTGAGCGGATCGCCATCGACCAAGGGCAGCAACGCTAGCGCCATATCGACCAGCGCAACCAGCGCGAAGACGGTGATGATCACCGCGATCACTGCAAGAAACAGCTGCATCCCGTCCATCGTGCCTTTGACGATGGCATCGATAGCGCTCTCGTAGCGCAGGCCCCCATCGGCTTCAGCGCCTTCCTTGTCGATCTCGGTTGCGGTGTCATCGGCGGCAGCAGGCACCATCAACCGCGCGATCAGCAGCGCGGCGGGGAGCGAGATCAGCGACGCGGAAATCATATGCCCCACCGCATCCGGCACGGTTTCGCGCAAGGTGGTCGCATAAAGGATCAGGATCGCGCCCGAGATGGTCGCCATCGTCAGCGTCATGATCTGGAACAGCTCGCTCCTGCTCACCCTGGCGAAATAGGCACGGGTCACCAGCGGGGCCTCGACCACGCCGAGGAACACGCTCGCCCCGCCCGACAGGCCGACGACGCCCGAAACGCCAAGACTGCGCCGAAGCAAGAAGGAGAGGCCGTTCACCATCCAGCGCAGCACGCCCCAATGCCACAGCAAGGCGGCCAATGCGGAAAAGACAATCACCAGCGGCAGGATCTGGAAAGCGATCACCAGCGGCGGCTGTGCGCCCTCCTTCAGGGCAAACGGCAACTCCGCCCCGCCGAGATAGCCGAACATGTAGGACGAGCCCTTGAGCGTCGCCGTCTCGACCGCGCTGACTGCGGTGTTGACGAGACCGACCGCCTCCCAGACGACCGGCACGCGCACGATCAGCACTGCCAGAAGCCCCTGCATCGCCAGCGCCCCCGCGATCCAGCGCCAGCCGGGGTGGCCGCGGCGGTTTTCGCTGATGGCCCATGCGATTCCCATCAGCACAGCTATGCCGATGATCCCCCGCAACTGGTCGAACAATTCCATCGCAATCAGCCCCGCCGCCATGCGTGGTAGCGCTCGACCCAGCCGAGCAGGCCTTCGGGCTTGTGCGCCTTCTTCCAGTTGCCTGCGGCAAACTTGTTCGCCTCGGCCATGGTGGGATAGGAATGGATCGTGCCGAGGATCTTGTTGAGCCCGATCCCGTATTTCATCGCCAGCACGTATTCGGCGAGCAGCTCGCCCGCGTGGGCGCCGACGATGGTGGCGCCGAGAACCTTGTCCTTGCCGCCTGCCGGGGTCAGCACCTTGACGAAGCCCTTGGTCTCGCTTTCGGCAATCGCGCGGTCGAGATCGTCGAGCTCGTAGCGGGTGACTTCGACCGCAATGCCTTGCTCGGCTGCCTCGCGTTCATTGATCCCGACCCGGGCGACTTCAGGATCGAGGAAGGTGACTGCCGGGATCACGCGGTAATCGGCCTTGAACTTGCGGAAGGTGCCGAACAGCGCATTGACGCTGGCATACCACGCCTGATGGCTGGCGGTGTGGGTGAACTGGTAAGGCCCGGCAACGTCTCCGGCGGCGAAGATGTTGGGGAACTTGGTGGCAAGAAATTCGTCGGTGACGACGGTTTTTGCCGTGTCCACTCCGATGTCTTCCAGCCCGAACCCGGTCAGCCGCGCCTTGCGCCCGATGGCGACGATCAGCGTATCGAAGGGCACCGCGACTTCTGCCCCGCCATGTTCGGCAATCAGCGTCCGCCCCTCGATCCGCACCGCCTTGTGGCCGGTCAGGACCCTGACACCATCCGCTTCGAGCACCGCCTTTGCCAGCGCTGACACATCCGGATCCTCGCGCCCGAGCAGGCTATCGGCCATCTCGACCTGAGTCACTTTCGAGCCGAGCCGCGCAAGTGCCTGTGATAGCTCGCAACCGATCGGCCCGCCGCCGAGGATCACCGTCCGATCCGGCACTGCGTCCATACTGGCGAAGGCCTGCCACATGGTCTCGCTGGTGAGATAGCCGCTCTCCGCAATCCCCGGGATCGGCGGCACCACCGGCTCGGCGCCGCTGGCAATGATGATTGAGCGCGTCGTCAGCCGCTGGGTGCCCCCGTCATTGCGGGCAATCTCCACAGTCCACGGATCGATGATCCGCGCATAGCCCTTGACCACGTCCACGCCGAGATCGGTGTAGCGTTCGACGCTGTCGTGGGGTTCGATCGTCTTGATGGTGTCCATTACGCGGGCGATCACCGCCTTGAACGGCACCACGGGATCGACCGGCGTGAGGCCGAATGTGTCGGCCTTGCGCATCAAGGCCGCCACCTTGGCGCTCTTGATGATCGCCTTGGACGGCACGCAGCCGGTGTTGAGGCAATCGCCGCCCATCTCGTGCGCTTCCACCAGCGTCACCTTGGCCTTCACCGTCGCGGCGATATAGGCCGAGACCAGCCCCGCAGACCCGCCGCCGATCACCACCAGATTGCGGTCAAACCGCGCTGGTCGGCTGAACCCGGCATAGACCTTTCGGCGCTTGATCATGCCAATGATGCCCTTGGCGATCCACGGCACGATGCCAAGCAGCACGAAGCTTCCCAGCACGGCTGGCGAAGCAATCCCCGCGAGGCTGTCGATCTGCGCAAGCTGCGTGCCTGCATTCACATAGACAATGGTGCCAAGCAGCATCCCGATCTGGCTCACCCAGGCAAAGGTCACAGTGCGGATGCGGGTAAGGCCCATCACAAGGTTCACCACGAAGAACGGAAAGACCGGGATCATCCGCAAGCTGAACAGGTAAAACGCCCCGTCACGCTCCAGCCCGGCGTTGATCGCCTTCAGCCGTTCGCCAAAACGCGCCTCGATACCGTCGCGCAGCACGTAGCGCGAGGACAGGAAGGCCAGCGTTGCGCCGAGCGTCGAGGCGAAGGAGACGATCACTGTCCCCAGCACGACATCGAACAGCGCGCCCGCCGCCAGCGTCATGATCGCCGCACCCGGTAGCGAGGCGCCGGTGATGACGACATAAGCGAGGAAGAACCCGGCGATCACCGCAAGCGGGTTGTCCTGCTGGAACGCGGCAAGATCGGCGGAGAGCGCCTTGATCCCCGCGATTGTCAGGTATTGGCCCAAATCGAAGGCGAAATAGGCTATGACCAGCGCGGCCAGCACGGCGAGGATGGCGAGCTTTTTCACGAGACAACAGGACCCCTTTGCACGGTATTCTTCGCCCGGTGCCAGATCGTTACACCCCGCGGGCAAGGGCGGCGTATTGCGCGATCCAAGCTTTGTCGATGCGGTGCTTGAGAGCAAGCACCCAGCGCCCCTCGGCACTCAATGACCCGTAGCTGGCGATGGCGGAGCCGTCACCTGTGTTGAGGAGGTATAGGCTGTGCGGGCGCGGGTGATAGGCGCGGCGCGGCGTGTGGCCGTCCAGCAACGCCCGCAGATTGGCGGCCAGCACCGGCCCCGCAAACACGGCGTGGACACCCGAATGGGCGAGCGGACGGTCGGCGCGCGCGGCGACATCCCCTGCGGCGAGGATATGCGGGTGCGAGATCGAGCAATGCTGCGCATCCACAGCCATGTAACCCGCTGCGTCTGCCGCGATCCCCGAGGCGCGCAGCCAGCCCGGTGCAGCGCTGCCAGTCGCGGCGATCACAAGGTCGACCGGTTCGAGCGATTGGCCGCCCGCCGCAACCGCGCCGCTCTCGAACCGCACGTCCGAGGCGAGCATTGCGATCCCCTGTCGCGTCAGCGCGCGCGCGGTGCGGCGCTGGACTGCGGGGGCAAAACCGGGGAGCAGTCCTCCAGCGCCCGTTGCCAGCGACACCGACGGCGGCGTTCCGGCTCCGGCTCGGTTGCGCATCGCGAAGGCGAGCTCAACTCCGCCCGCACCGCCACCGGCAATCACCACATGAGCAGGCGCGGGCAAAGCGGCGAGGCGAGCGACAAAGGCGCTGATCGGGCGCACGTCGAGGAGCCGGGGGTCTGCTCCCAGCAGCCTCGCGCCCCTGCCTTCCCCGCCGGTGTCAAAAGAGGCGAAGTCGAAAGCGATCCGCGCGCCGTTCGCTGTCGTCACTGTGCGGGCGTCGGGATCAAGCGCCACACAGCGATCCTGCACCAGTTCCACCCCGGCGCGCGCCGCCAGTGCCACGAGATCGACCAGCCCGTCACCCTGCTCGTGCTGCCCCGCGATCCAGCCCGGCACCATGCCCGAATAGCGCAAGGTGGGTTCCGGCGTCAGCAACACACTGCGCGCACCCGGCAGCGGGCCACGCCTGATCCAGTCAGCTAGCACCGCGACATGGGCATGGCCGCCACCCACCAGCAGCACCCTTTTCGCCCCGCCCGTCCCTTTTGCATGTTGTTCCACCATCACCTGCGCTTCATCGCCTGCGGTTCAGCTACCCGCAAGCTTTGAACGCTAACGCGCCCCGGCAATGTTTTCTTGCCGCACACAGTCGACCAAAGACATGTATCTTCAAGAATTTGAACATACTTCCGGCGGCGGAACCGCGAGCACGTTCAATGATTGATCGCTTGCAGCGCAGCAATGTTGCAATAGATGCACACAGAGACCGGCGCGCGCCATCCGGCCGGGCATCGGATCGCTTGGACACAGGTTTCGACACGAAAGGCTGCCATGGCAGGTGAAGGCCAAAGTTACGGCTCGAAGATATCGCTGGTAAAGTTCTTCAGGATTTTCTTCGATATCCTGAAGCCCGAAGCGAACTTCTACTGGCTTGCCGCTGTCTATGGCATCGGCATCAGCCTGCTCAGCCTTGCCACGCCGATTTCGGTGCAGATGCTGATCAACACCATCGCCAACACCGCGCTCACCGCGCCGCTGGTGGTGCTGTCGCTTACCCTGTTCGGCCTCCTCTTTATCTCCTCCATGCTCTACGCCCTGCGCGTCCACTTGATGGAGCTGTTCGCGCGGCGTTTCTATGCGCGGATGGTGGCAGAGATGTCGCTGATCTCGGTCTATGCCCAGAACCCGTTTTTCGGCGACCAGAAGAAGAGCGCGCTGTTCAACCGCTATTTCGATGTGGTCTATGTCCAGACCGCGATCCCGATCCTGTTCATCGGCGGCTTCACCACGCTGTTGCAGATCGCGGTCGGGTTTGTGCTGGTCTCGCTCTACCACCCCTATTTCCTCGGCTTCACGCTGGTGATGATCGCGCTGATCTGGGTGGTGTGGCTGGTGTGGGGCAGCCGCGCGCTGCGCACCGGGGTTGACCTCAGCCACGCCAAGCACGCCACCGCTGCCTGGCTGCAAACGGTCGGCGCGTCCAACGGCTTCTTCAAGTCGCAGCGCCGCATCGACTATGCGCTCGACAAGACCGACGATCACACCCGCGATTACATCACTCAGCGCAAGCGGCACTTCCGCCATCTGTTCTCTCAGACCATCGCGTTCCTGCTGATGTATGCTGCTGCCAGCGCGGCGCTGCTTGGCCTTGGCGGGTGGCTGGTGATCCAGAATCAGCTCACCCTCGGCCAGCTGGTTGCAGCCGAACTGGTGCTGTCAGCGGCCTTTTTCGGCGTGGCGCAGCTGGGCAGCTATCTCGGCTATTTCTACGATCTGTTTGCAGCGGTCGAGGAAATCTCGCATTTCTATGATGTCGAGCAGGAACAGCCCAAGGGCGACGATCCCTTTGACGGGCCTGATCACACGATTGTCATGAAGGGAGTGCGCGGACGCGCGCGGCACGAGGACGCGCAGTTCGATCTCGAAATCCCGAGCGGCGCCATCATCATGGCTGCCGCCAGCCAGCACGGGGTGCAGCGGCTGTTCACCAGTCTGCTCAAGCTCCACGCCCTGCCACAGGGGGGCATCGCAACGCTGGGTGGCATCGACATGAAGGCGATCGAGCCGCATCACCTTCGCAAAAACGTCCACGTGCTCGACCGCCCCAGCACGGTCGAGATGACGATCCGCGAATATCTCGCTCTGTCCTGCCCCGACACCGCGCCGCAGCGGATGATCGGCGCGCTTGAGACAGTGGGGCTGGCCGACATGATGGCGACGCTGGAGAAGGGCCTGGATACCCCGCTGGCAGCGACCGGCTATCCCTTGTCAGCGGTGGAATTGCAGCAATTGAAGCTCGCCAATGCATTGCTGGAACGCCCCCGCATTCTGGTGCTCAGCCGCTTGTTCGACCTGATCGATCCCGAACCCATTGCCCGCGCCGTCACCGAATTGCGCAGCCAAAGCTATTCGACGGTGATCTATTTTTCCAACCGGCGCATCGATCTGGGATTTGACCGCTTCCTCTATCTCGAGGCGCACCAGCAGCGGTATTTCGACACTTTCGAGGAATTCTGCACCGCCATGAACCGTCCGGCCGCCTTCACTGGCTCCGTGCCGACCAAGGGAGGCGCATAACCATGGCGACGCTCAAGGAAGACATGGCGCATTTCACCACGCTGGCGTCGATCAAGACGCCGCGGGTGATGCGGGTGGTGTTTGTCATGCTGCTGGCCGCAATTGTCATCACGGTCGCGTTCCTGATCTACGTGCCGTGGGTGCAGACCACCTCGGGACGCGGGGTGGTGACCACGCTCAGCCCCAATGAACGCAAGCAGGACATCAACGCGCTGGTGCCGGGCCGGATCGAGGAATGGTACGTGCGCGATGGCAGCTCGGTGAAAAAGGGCGATCCGATCGTTCGCATCGCCGATATTGATCCCCAGCTGCTTGATCGCTTGCAGGCCGAGCGCGGGCAAATGGAGCGGCAATTGCAGGCCGCCCAGTCGGCGCTTGCCACCGCCCAGATCGACGAGCGGCGCTCGCGCGAGCTGTTCGAGGCCGGGCTGGCCGCGCGACGCGACTACGAACTGGCCCAGATCAAGGTCGCTGAAATGCAGGGCAGGGTTGCCGCCGCCGAGGCCGACCTCAACCGGGCCGATATCAACATCTCGCGTCAGTCGGTGCAGATCGTGCGCGCGCCGCGCGATGGCTTCATCCAAAGCCTCAACGCCGGTGACGCGGCCACTTTCATCAACGCGGGCGATGTGCTGGCGACCTTCGTGCCTGACAATGCCGTGCGCGTGGTCGAGATCTTCATCGATGGCCGCGATGTCGCGCTGGTGCGGCCGGGCGACAAGACCCGGATCCAGTTCGAAGGCTGGCCTGCGGTCCAGTTTTCCGGCTGGCCATCGGTCGCCGTCGGCACGTTCGGAGGCCAGGTGATCACCGTCGATCAGTCGGCCCAGCCCAATGGCCGCTTCCGCGTGCTGATCGCCGAGGACAAGCTGGACGGCTATGGCTGGCCAGAGGAACGCTATGTCCGCTTTGGCGCAGCGGTGCAGGCCTGGGTGCTGCTGGAGACCGTGCCGGTGGGCTACGAGATCTGGCGTCAGCTCAACAATTTCCCGCCTGAACTTCCAGCTGCAGAAAGCGCGGGAACGGCCAACTGACGATGCGACGAGGCCTCGCCCCCAAGCGTCGAGCCTTGAGGCTGGGCGGGCTGCTCGGCACCGGCGCGGCCGCGCTGGGGCTGGCGCTTGCTCCCCTTCCCGCCGCCGCACAGGAGATCGCGCCGCTGAGCGATTCGCTCGATGTGGCACTGAAAACCGGGCCGCTGCTGCCGGAAGAGGTGCTGCGCTCGTCAGTGCTGACCTTTCCCTCGATCCTCGAAGCCTTCGAGCGTGAGGCCGCCGCCCGTTCCGACCAGCTCGCCGCCGATGGCGCGTTCGATCTGATGCTCAAAGGCGAATATTACGACCGTCTCACCGGCTTCTACTCGGGCGGGTTCGGCAAGGCCGAAGCCCGCCAGCCGCTGCGCCCCTATGGCGCGGAGGTGTATGGCTCCTACCGGGTCTCCAACGGCACCTTTCCGACCTACGAGAACGAGAATTACACCAATAATCTTGGCGAGATCAAAGTCGGCGCGCTGTTCTCGTTGCTGCGCAATCGCGACATCGACAGCCGCCGCTTCGCGGTCGAGGACACGCGGATCGCCGCCAGCCAGGCGCGGCTCGATGTGCTGCTGGTGCAATTGAACGTCCAGCACGAGGCGCTGCGCGCCTATTGGCGCTGGGTTGGCGCGGGCGAAGAAATCCGGGTGTTCGAGGAACTGCTCGAAATCGCGGAGGCCCGGCAGATCGGACTTACCCGCGAAGTCGGTGAAGGCGCCCGCGCGCGAATTGCGCTGACCGAGAACGAGCAGAACCTGCTGGCGCGACGTTCACTGC
>RDXA01000082.1 GCA_004292705.1 Sphingomonadales bacterium
GAGCCTGCGCGCATCACCTCGGCCGGATCGCCCACGCCTTCACGCACGTAGCGGTCGAACTGCTCGCCCGCGTCGCGGTTGGCTTCGAGCATCAGGACAGTGACCTTACCGCTGCGCACCAGCTGCTTGATCAGCTCGGCCTTGAAGGCTTGATCCTGGTGCGAGCCATGGGTCGCCTCGCCAATGCCGATGATCCGCGCGGAGCCAAGCCGCTCGGCCAGTGGGGCGAGCGTGGCGGCGTCGTAGGCGGAAGGATCGAAGGCGACGCCCTTGTCCTTGAGCCATTCCACAGCGGCAGCCTCTTCCTCGGCGGTCGCCGGGGTGGGATCGGGCATCTCGGGCTGGGCGAAAGCAGGCCGGGCCAGCACAGCGCACAGGCTGGCGGCAAGGGCGAACAGATTGCGGCGCATGATGTCCTCCACGGGCAGCCCCCCCGGGCCGCGAAGTCACTCCTTCCATGCCACCGGGATCGCGGCGAAAGCAAGCTGATCCTTTGCCCCTGTTGTCAGGCCACGCTATGAGCGGCGCGATGCAGCTTGATATCGACATCGAGGACTGGCCCGAAGGCACGTGGGACACGCTCGCGACCCGCGCCGCGCTGGCGGCGGGTGGGGGCGAGCCTTGCCTCGCCAATCCGCGCCTGATTGCCAGCCTGCTGTTCACCTCGGACGCGGAGGTGCACACCCTCAACCGTGAATGGCGTGATCGGGACAAGCCGACCAATGTCTTGAGCTTCCCAATGCTCGAACGCTCAGAACTCGCCAGCCTCGCTCCGGATGGCCCGCCCGTCATGCTCGGCGATATCGCGCTCGCCTATGAAACCTGCGCGCGCGAGGCGGCCGAGAAGGGCGTCACCCTTGAAGCCCACGCCGCCCATCTGATCGTCCACGGCCTGCTCCACCTCGCCGGTCACGACCATGTCATGTCCGACGCCCAAGCCGAGGCAATGGAGGCGCTGGAAACCCGCATACTTGCCAAACTGGGCATCGCTGACCCATATGGCGCTTGAAACCACGTAGGAGCAGTTTCGAAGGCCATGGCCGATTCCCATTCTTCTGCGGCTCAATCGGGAGACGCGGACAGTACCGGCGGGCTCTGGCCTGCGCTGCGCAAGATCCTCGGGCTGGAAGCGGCGCGCTCCTTGCGTGAGCAGCTTGAGGAAGCGATCGACGAGCACGAGGACGAAAACGGTGCTTCGCGCACCGACGGTCGCAGCAACGCGGGCGGCGACCTCTCGCGGGTGGAGCGGCAGATGCTCCGCAACCTCCTGCACTTCTCCGAACATGATGCCGATGACGTTGCCGTGCCGCGCGGCGAGATCATCGCAGTCGAGGCCGGGATCAGCTGGTCCGAGATGGTCGCCGCCTTTTCCGAGCATGGTCATTCACGCATGCCGGTCTATCGCGAGACGCTCGATAAGGTGATCGGGATGATCCATATCAAGGACGTCTTCCCCTTCCTCGCGAACGGGACCCCGCCGCCCGAGGATTGGACCACGCTGATGCGCCAGCCGCTCTATGTGCCGCAGGCGCGCGGGGCGCTGGACGTGCTGGCCGACATGCGCACGCAGCGGGTGCATCTTGCGATCGTGCTCGATGAGTTTTCCGGCACTGACGGGCTCATCACGATCGAAGATCTGGTCGAGGAAATCGTCGGCGATATCGAGGACGAGCACGACGATGCCCCGCAGGCGCTGATCGTGCCGATTGGCGAGGGGATGTGGGACTGCGATGCCCGTGCCGAACTCGATGACATTGCCGAACAGATCGACCCGCGCCTTGCCGAGGTCGAGGAAGCGGTCGATACGCTGGGCGGGCTCGCTTTCGTGCTGGCCGAGGCGGTGCCGCCGGTCGGCACGGTGCTGGAACATCCGAGCGGCTGGCGGATTGAAGTGACGGCAGGGGACGAAACCCACGTTACCCAGCTGCGTCTGCACCCGCCAGCAGATGCGAGCGACTTGCAATAGGCGCAAGCCCGACCCGCGTTTCGTATTTTTTCTTCGATTTTTTGCATCCAAATGGCTTTTTGGGCGTATCTCCGGTCACAGAAGGAGAGAAGCCATGCCCGCACGTCGTCTGCCCCCCCTGCGCGCCCTTGAGGCGTTCATGCGCACGGTGCGGCTTGGCTCGGCCCGCGCGGCGGCGGAGGAGATCGGCCTCAGCCCCTCGGCGCTGTCGCGGCGGATCAGCAATCTCGAAGAATTCGTCGGCAAGAAGCTGTTCACCCGCGCGCGGCAATCGATGCAGCTGACCGACGAGGGCCAGGCCTTCTACGAGGCGGTGAACCCGCACATGGAGGCGCTGGCCCGCGCGGTCGAAAGCCAGTCGGACAATATCGCGCTGCTGCGCCTGCGGCTCGGCGTGTTGCCGATGTTCGGCAGCCAGCGCCTGTTTCCGCGGCTGGGCGAGTTGCGCAAACGCCATCCGCTTCTCCACATCGACATCGACACCGCCCCGCATCTCGAAGACCGGGTGGG
>RDXA01000083.1 GCA_004292705.1 Sphingomonadales bacterium
GTGCACGGGATCGCCCACCCCGAGATCGGCCACATCTATCCGCGCCGCCATCCGGCCGACCGTGACTTTGCCGGCATCTGCCCCGCCCATGGCGATTGCCTCGAAGGCCTTGCCAGCGGTCCGGCAGTGATCGCACGCTGGGGCTGTTCGCTCTCGCACCTTCCTGCTGACCATGAGGGCCACGCAATCATCGCCGATTACATCGCCCAGGCCTGCCACTCTCTCTTTGCCAGCGTCGCGGTTGAGGAAGTGGTGATCGGTGGCGGAGTGGCGCAGACCCCCGGGCTGATCGAGCGGGTGGCGACAAGGACGCGCGCGCTTGACGCGGGTTACCTTCCCGGCGGCGCGCGCCACCGCGTTATTGCCCCCCGCCTTGGCGGCGATGCCGGGATTGTCGGCGCGATGATGCTTGCCAAGGCAGCCGCAAGGGCTTGAGAATCCCTGCACCCGCCGCGATAATGGCGCGCGGGAGAAGGAGGGGTGTCGATGTTCCGTTTGCTTGTTGCTGCGCTGGCATTGCTGGGTCTCGCCCTGCCGCTGAGGGCCGAGGAGCACGGCCGCCTGATCGAATACGAGCGCGTCCCCGCAAGCGGGCTGCCTGACCAGCGTCTGACGATCTGGCTTCCGCCCGGCTATGACACGGCAACGGGACGCTATCCGGTGCTCTACATGCATGACGGGCACAACCTGTTCGATGTCAGCAAGTCGAACTTCAACAAGATCTGGGCAGCGGACAAGGCGATGCTGGCGGCGGTGGCGAGCGGCAAGGTCGAGCCGCATATCATCATCGGCATCTGGGCGCCGGGGCCGGATCGCTATCGTCAATACCTCCCTCGCAGCGCCTATGATGCCGCACCGGCGGGACTGCGCGCGCAGATGGACACGGCTGCGGGAAGCGAGGTGGTGTCCCACCGCTATCTCGACTGGATCGCCGGGCCGCTCAAGAGCTGGGTCGATGCCAGTTTCCGCACCCGCACCGGACGCGACGATACCGCTATAGTCGGCTCCAGCATGGGCGGGTTGATGAGCTGCTATGCCTTTCTCGAAGCGCCGCAAGTGTTCGGCAAGGCGGGATGCGTCAGCTCGCACTGGCCCGCGGTTGATCCGAGGGTGGTGGAAGGCGAAAGCGAGAGCGTGAAAGCCTTGTGGGACGGGTGGTTCGCCGCCCGGCTCGGCCAGCCCGATGGCCGCCGCGTTTGGCTCGATCACGGCACCGCGACGCTCGATGCCTTCTACGCGCCCTATCAGCAGGTGGTGGATGCGCGCTTTGCCGCTGCGGGCTGGCAGAAGGGCCGCGACTGGGAGAGCAAGGTCTATGAAGGTGCCGAGCACGAGGAGAACGCGTGGGCGGCGCGGCTGCCGGAGATTTTCGGCTGGCTGCTCGCCAAGCGGGATTAGCGCAGGCCAAAGGCCTCGCGCGCCAGCGCCTCGATCATCGGCTTGTCCGGCGCGCCGTTGGGGGAGACCCAACTGCCGCCGACGCACAGAACTGGATCGAAGGCGAGCCACTCTTCCGCATTGTCCACGCTGATCCCGCCGGTGGGGCAAAACCGGCATTGGCCGAACGGCGCGGCAAGGGCCTTCAGGGCGGGGAGCCCGCCTGCCGCCATCGCCGGGAAAAACTTGAACCGGTCGAGGCCCAAGTCCAGCCCGCGCATGATGTCGCCCGCATTGGCGATGCCGGGGAGGAAAGGCACGCCCGCTGCGATCGCCGCCATGCCGAGCGGCTCGGTCAGGCCGGGCGAAACGATGAACTCCGATCCTGCCTCCAGCGCGGCATCCAACTCGCGCGGGTTGGTGACGGTGCCTGCGCCGACAATCGCGCCCGGAACTTGCTTCATCGCCCGGATCGCGTCCAGCGCGGCAGGTGTGCGGAGCGTGACTTCGAGCACCCGCAATCCGCCCGCCACGAGCGCTTCGGCGAGCGGGATGGCGTGGACGACATCGTCGATCACGATCACCGGGATCACCGGGGCTACGCGCATGATGGCGTCGATATTCATCACATCCCTCCGGTGGCGAGCATCGCGCTGGCGCCTTGTTCGGCCCCGTCAGCAAAGCGCCGCATCATGCCGAACAATTCGCGCCCCGTGCCAAGTTCGCCGCGCGGATCGGGCGCGGGCTCGCGGGCAGACAAGTCGGCATCGGTATTGAGATCACCCGTCACCGCGCAGACCCGCACCACATCGCCATCGCGCAGCCGCGCCAGTGGCCCGCCGCCCAGTGCCTCAGGCGTGCAGTGGATCGCGGCCGGAACCTTGCCGCTCGCGCCCGACATGCGGCCATCGGTCACCAACGCAACCCTGAACCCGCGATCCTGCAACACGCCCAAGGGCGGGGTGAGCTTGTGGAGCTCGGGCATCCCGTTGGCGCGCGGGCCCTGGAAGCGCACGACCACCACCACATCGCGGTCCAGCTCGCCTGCCTTGAAGGCGGCGGCGACACTCGCCTGA
>RDXA01000084.1 GCA_004292705.1 Sphingomonadales bacterium
TGGGGAACGCGGCACCCGCCCCCTAGACGCCTGTGTCTTCCCCATTGCCCTCGTAAGCCTCGACGATCCGCCCCACGATCGGGTGGCGCACCACGTCGGCGGCGGTGAAGCGGATGGTGCCGAAGCCTTCGATGCCTTCGAGCTTTTCGACCGCATCGTTCAGCCCGCTCATGCGCGGGCCGCCGGGGATGTCCACCTGGCGCGGGTCGCCGCACACCACCATCCGGCTGTTCTGGCCGAAGCGGGTGAGGAACATCTTCATCTGTTCCTTGGTGGTGTTCTGCGCTTCATCGAGGATGATGAAGCTGTCCGCGAGCGTGCGCCCGCGCATGAAGGCAATCGGCGCGATTTCGATCTCGCCATTGGCCAGCCGCCGCTCGACCTGTTCGGGCGGCATGCAGTCGTTGAGGGCGTCGTAAAGCGGGCGGAGATAGGGATCGACCTTCTCCTTCATGTCGCCGGGCAGGAAGCCCAATTTCTCCCCCGCCTCCACCGCCGGGCGCGAGAGGATCAGGCGCTGGACAGAACCGGTGATGAGCTGACTGACCGCCTGCGCCACCGCGATATAGGTCTTGCCCGTCCCCGCCGGGCCGAGCGCGAAGATGATGTCCTCCTTCGCCAGTGCGCGCATATATTCGATCTGCGTGGCCGAGCGCGGCACGATGGTTTTCTTGCGCGTGCGGATCATGATCGGCGGCGCGTCAGCCTCACCCGAGATGATCCCTTCGAGCGTCGGCTCGGCCGACATGGCAATCAGGGACTCGATTGCCCCGCTGTCCAGCGCCTCGCCGCGTGCCAGCCGGTCATACATCGTCTTGAGCGTATCGCGGGCGCGGGCAACGTCATCCTCCGGCCCTTCGATCACCACCTGATGGCCGCGCGCGTGGATGAACACCCCGAGCCGGTTTTCGACCTGCACAAGATTGGCGTCGAACTGGCCAAACAAGGGGCCGAGCAGGGCCTGGTTCTCGAAGGTCAGATCCGCACGCGCGCGCCGGGGAGCCGGGATACCACGCGGATCGGGCGAGAGCGCCGGGTGTCCGGCACGGGAGGGTCGTCGGCCCATAGATTCCTTTGGCTGCGGCCAAGGGACAATCCCTCGTCCTTGAGTCGCAAGCGTAAGCCGGGGGCGGCGCAAAGCAAGCCGGGGGCCGTGAGGCAGCGGTGGAAAGTCGTCAAACCGTCACGGTTTGGCGCAGCACACCCCTCAGCGAATTGGGCCCAGCCTCGGCCAGATCGACCTCGACCAGATCGCCAATCGCATGATCGCCCTCGAACCACACCGATTGCAGCCATGGCGACTTGCCGAGCCACTGGCCCGGATGGCGCCCGGTGCGCTCGACCAGAACGGTGCAGCGCTTGCCAACGCTGGCCTGATTGAACGCCAATTGATGTGCGCCGATGCGCTGCTGGAGGCGCTGGAGGCGTTCGTCCATCACCTCGGCGGCGATCTGGCCGTCCATGGTCGCGGCAGGGGTGCCGGGGCGCGGGGAGTATTTGAAGCTGAAGCACGCGGCGTAGCGCACTTCGTCGACGATGCTCAGCGTGTCTTCGAACTCAGCCTCGGTCTCGCCCGGGAAGCCGACGATGAAGTCGCCAGACAGCGCAATGTCGGGACGGACGGCGCGGAACCGCTCAATCAGGGCGAGGTAGCTTTCCGCCGTGTGCTGGCGGTTCATCGCCTTGAGCACCCGGTTGTTGCCGCTCTGCACCGGCAGGTGGAGATAGGGCATGAGCTTCGCCACCTCGCCATGCGCGGCGATGAGGTCTTCATCCATGTCGTTGGGGTGGCTGGTGGTGTAGCGGATGCGCTCCAGCCCATCGATTTGCGCCAGCTCGCGGATCAGCCCCCCGAGCCCCGTGCGACGGCCCCTCTCGTCCTCGCCCGCCCAGGCGTTGACGTTCTGGCCGAGCAGCGTGATCTCCTTAGCCCCCGCTTCAACCAGTTTCTGCGCTTCAGCGACCAGATGACTGAACGGACGCGAGATTTCCGCGCCGCGGGTGTAAGGCACGACGCAATAGGTGCAGAACTTGTCGCAGCCTTCCTGCACGGTGAGGAAGGCGCTCGGCCCGCGCTTGCGCCGCGCCGGGAGCGCATCGAACTTGGCGATGGCGGGCATGTCGGTATCGGTCGCGCGCTCGCCGCCCACCGCCTTGTCGAGCATCTCCGGCAGGCGGTGATAGGCCTGCGGGCCGACCACGATGCTGACCGCAGGCGCGCGGGCCATGATCTCCTCACCCTCGGCCTGGGCGACGCAGCCCGCAACAGCGATCAGCGGCTTCTTCCCCGCTGCCTCGCCCGCCTTCACCAGACGGCCGATGTCGGAATAGACCTTTTCCGCGGCCTTTTCACGGATGTGGCAGGTGTTGAGGATGACGAGATCGGCCTCCTCACCCTCCGGGGCGGGCTGGATGCCCCGTTCGCCGAGCAATTCCGCCATACGCTCGCC
>RDXA01000085.1 GCA_004292705.1 Sphingomonadales bacterium
GTCGTTGTAGAAGCTCGCGAACTCGATCCCGATGGCGCCCGATCCGATCACCAGCAGCCTGGCCGGGAGTTCGGCGGGGGTCATCGCATGGCGATAGGTCCACACGCGCTTGCCGTCAGCGGGGGCGAAGGGCAGGTCGCGGGCGCGCGCGCCGGTGGCGACGATCACGTGCCTGGCGGTGAGCTGCTCCTCGCCCTTCTCGCCCTTCACCGTCAGCGACGTCGGACCGGTCAGCTTGCCTTCGCCCATATGGACGGTGATCTTGTTCTTCTTCATCAGGTGCCCGATGCCCTGATTGAGCTGCTTCGCCACCCCGCGGCTGCGCTTGACGATGGCGGCCAGATCCGCCTCGATCCCTTGCGCGACGAGGCCGTAATCCTTGGCGTTCTGCATGTAGTGGAAGATCTCTGCCGAGCGCAGCATCGCCTTCGTTGGAATGCAGCCCCAGTTGAGGCAGATGCCGCCGAGGTTCTCGCGTTCCACGATAGCGGTCTTGAGTCCGAGCTGCGCGCAGCGGATCGCCGCGACATAGCCGCCGGGGCCGGAGCCCAATACGATCACGTCATAGGTGGCAGACATTCAGATGATCCCTCGATTGGCTGTCTGTTGGAGACACATGAGACACTGTCCAGAACCGGAAAAACGGCCCCGGCACGGTTGCCCTGACAATGGTGCGCACGGGGCGCGGGGAGCGGCGGTTGCGGATCATCGCGGGGATGATGCCCGGCCCTGCACGAGTAGGAAAGCGGTTCATTGCGCGCCGCCCTCGCCAAGCGCGCGCGGTCGGCCATCCACGCCGATCAGCACAAATTTGAAGGTGCCCTTGGCCACCGCGAGGGTCGTCTCGCCATTGCGTTCCCGGGCGATGGCTTCGGCGGCGATGGTGAGCGAGGTGGTGCCGGTGGCGACGACATCGCAATAGACGGAGAGTTCGTCCCCCACCGCCATCGCTCCCGGAAAGGAGAAGTCGGTCGCGGACACTACCACCGCCTTGCCCTGCCCCACCCGGCTTGCGAGCGAGCCCGCACCAAGCGCCATCTGCGCCATCAGCCACCCGCCGAACACCCCGCCATAGGGGTTGGTGTCGGCCGGCATGGCGGTGACGCGGATTTGGGGGGTGCGGCTCAAAGCCCCTCTCCCCTCGCGGGAGAGGGGTTGGGGAGAGGGGGCAAGGCGGCATCCAAAATCACCCTTGCCACTCCATCAGGATTGCCCAAAACATCGTTGTTCCAGAACCGCAACACGCGGAAACCCTGCGCAGTCAGCCAAGCGTCGCGAACCGCATCGCCCTTGCTTTCAGCATGCTGCCCGCCATCAGCTTCAACAATCAGTCGCGCTCCAAAGCACACGAAATCGGCGATGTAATCCCCCAGCTGCTCCTGCCGCTTGAACTTCAGCCCGCCGAGGCGCTGGCCCCGCAGCATCGACCACAGTTTTGCCTCGGCTTCGGTAGGTTCATGCCGCATCCGTTTTGCCAGTGGGAGAAGGTCGCGCTTGCCCCCTCTCCTTCCCACCGCTGCGCGGCGGGCCCCTTCCTCTCCCGCAAGGGGAGAGGAGGATTGGATCGCGGTGACGCGGATTTGGGGGGTGCGGTCAGTCATCCCAATCGGACGTTCGAGCCGAATAGAATTACAGCCATCCCAATGGTGCCAATCGAAAGCCAAATCTTTGACGCGGTTATCACGAGCGAGGCGCGCTCTTTCTTTGAGATCACAGCCAGAACGAGTGCAACACCTCCCCAAAGCGGGATAACCCATCCGGCACGGCCAAATCCCGCCGATCCAAATCCTGACAGAACTAAGATTAGCCCGGTCAAGAACACCGAGGCACTGCCAAGCAGAAACAAGAAGAGGCCTGTCGCACCTCCTGGCATGTCACGCGCTTCTTGCGACATCACACCACCAACCCCATCGGGTTCTCGCACAGCTGCTTGATCGCTTCCATCAGCTGCGCGCCGTCCGCGCCGTCGATGGCGCGGTGGTCGAAGCTGCCCGAGGCGTGGAGCACGGTCGCGACTTCAATCGCGCCGTTCACCACATAGGGCGCCTGCTGCCCCGCGCCGACCGCGAGGATCATGCCCTGCGGCGGGTTGATCACCGCGTCGAACTGCTTGATCCCGAACATGCCGAGGTTGGAGAGGCTCGCCGTGCCGCCCTGATATTCGTGCGGCATCAGCTTGCCATCACGCGCCTTGCCCGCAAGCGTCTTCATCTCGGTCGAGATCGCGGCGAGGCCCTTGGTGTCGGCGTTGGTGATTACCGGAGTGATCAGGCCCGAGGGCGCGGCCACCGCCACCGAGATATCGGCGCGGCTATACCGGCGCAGCGTATCGCCATGGTAGCTGACATTGCACTGCGGCACGCGGATCAGCGCGCGGGCGAGCGCCTTGATGAGGAGGTCGTTGACCGACAGCTTCACCCCGTCGGGCTCGAGCGACTT
>RDXA01000086.1 GCA_004292705.1 Sphingomonadales bacterium
TCGCGCCGCCTGTCAGCAGCACCACCTTGCCTGCCACGCGTCCTGCCACTTGCTCTCTCCCACTTATCGTTGGGGGAGAAAGCTAGAACGTGGCCAGACCCATCGCCACTGCCAAACCTAAGAAGGCGAAGAAGCCCATCGAATCCGTGATCATGGTGACGAACACGGAGGAAGCCACCGCCGGGTCCTGATCCAGCCGCTCGAAGATCACCGGCACCAGCACGCCCGCAAGGCCTGCAATCGCGATGTTGATGATGATCGCCAGCGCGATCACCACCCCCATCATCGGCGTGAACAGGACACCCGCCGCCAGCCCGATCAGCACCGCAATCGTTCCGCCATTGAGCAGCGCCACGCGGAACTCGCGCCACAGGATGCGCTTTGTGTTGGAGCGCGTCAGCTGGTTGGTCGCGATCGCGCGCACCGCCACCGCCATTGTCTGCGTGCCCGCATTGCCGCCGATGCTGGCGACGATCGGCATGAGCACGGCGAGCGCCACCAGTTGTTCGATCGCAGCCCCGAAGAAGGCGATGATCGAGGAGGCGACCACCGCCGTCCCCAGATTGGCGATCAGCCAGCGCACGCGTGCGGTATAGGCCTCGCGAATCGGCTCGTTGATGTCGCCGTCGCCTGCACCCGATAGCAGCAGCGCGTCCTCGCCTGCTTCCTCGGAGATAATGTGGACGATGTCGTCGACCGTCATCTGCCCGACCAGCCGCCCGCTTTCATCGACCACTGCGGCGGAAATCAGCGCATATTTCTGGAACATCAGCGCGGCCTCTTCCTGATCCATCGTCACAGGAATCAGAGTCTGGTCGCGCTTCATCACGTCGGTCAGGCGCACCGAGCGGGGTGTCGTGAGGATCCACGACAGCGCGCAGGTGCCGACCGGATGGTGCCGCTCGTCGATGACGAAGACTTCGAAGAAATCGTGGTCGAGATCGCCATCCTCGCGCAGGTAATCGATGAGATCGCCGACCGTGAGATGTTCGGGCACCGCCACGAAGTGCCGGCTCATCAACCGCCCGGCGGTCTCTTCGGGATAGGCGAGCGCGCTGGAGACCGCCTCGCGCGTTTCCGGCTCCAGCTCGGCCATCACCGCGCGCTGATCGGCTTCGTCGAGGTCTTCGATCAGCTGCACCGCATCATCGGTGTCGAGCTGTTCGGCGATGGTGGCGACCGCTTGTGCGGACAGCGTGTCCATCAGGTCTTCGCGGACGTAATCGTTGAGTTCCGCGACCACATCGCCGGTCATCAGATCGCTGATGGCGGCGGCAAGCTGGGCGCGTTCGCGCGGCTCGAGCAGTTCGATCAGGTCGGCAATGTCGGCAGCATGAAGCGGCTCGACCAGATCATAGACCGCGCCCTTGTCGCCCGCGGCAAGCGCATCGTGGACGGCGCTGACATAAGCGGGCTTGAGACGGTTTTCCTCGTCGTGGCGCTCATCGTCGACGCGGTCGTCCGGGCGCACTTCTGCCTCTGCCGGATCACCCGTCAGCAGGTCATCGTCGAGGATGCGATCATCGGCCATGTGGGCGGTTTAGGCGGGGAGGACGCAAAAGCAAGCCGGGGAGGGTGACAGGCGGCGATTGGCTGCTAAAAGCCTGCCCCAACATAACCACCCCCGTTCGCTCCGAGCTTGTCGAAGGGCCGCACTTTTCTTCCGGCTCGGCCAAAGAAGACAGTGCTTCGACAAGCTCAGCACGAACGGTTCCAGAGATCAGGAGAATTAGCATGGCCGAAACCCTCACCTTCACCCTCGATAACGGCGACGGCGCGCACAATGATGTCGTGATCAAACTGCGCCCCGATCTCGCCCCCGGCCACGTCGCGCGCATCGCCGAGCTGGCGAGCGAAGGCTTTTATGACGGCGTGATCTTTCACCGCGTGATCGCGGGCTTCATGGCCCAGGGCGGCGATCCGACGGGCACCGGCATGGGCGGCTCTGACAAGCCCGATCTGGCGGCCGAATTCAACGCCGAGCCGCACGTCGAAGGCGTCTGCTCGATGGCCCGCGCGCAGAACCCCAACAGCGCCAACTCGCAGTTCTTCATCTGCCTCGACGACGCGCGCTTCCTCGACAAGCAATACACCGTCTGGGGCGTGGTCGAGAGCGGGATGGAACACGTTCACGCACTGCCCAAGGGCGAACCGCCGCGTGCGCCGGGGAAGATCGTGAAGGCAACGGTGGGGTAATCAAAAAACTGCGACCGTTGCAGTTTTCACTGGCGCGAAAAAATAACTTCTGGTTATCTAGGGGCGAAGAGGGAAGCTTGGATCGAGCTCCTTTTGAAAGGGAGCTTTCGCGCGTCGTAAGCCTCCCTCGCTTCCCTCTTCTATCCTACGCTTGAACCCGCAGAACTGCGTCTATTTGCGCCGGAATTTGATTCGGGCGCAAGCGTCAAGTTTTAAAAAAAGTGAAATTTTCCTGTTGACCC
>RDXA01000087.1 GCA_004292705.1 Sphingomonadales bacterium
CCTCCAGTCCCGGCACTTCGATGCAGGGCAGGCTGAAGGCGCGGGTCGCATCACGGATCAGCGGGAATTGCGGCACCAGATCTTCGGGCGGCTCGGGCCGGTTGGCCTTGTAGTGTTCATAGATGTCGTTGCGGAAGCTGACCGAACCGGCGTCGAGGATCACGGCCAGATGGGTCGGGCCATCGGCGGCATCAAGATCGGCAGCGAGCTTCCACAGCATCGTGGTGTAGCCATAAACCGCTCCAACGGGCGTGCCTTCCGGGTTCGTCAGCGGCGGCAACCGGTGATAGGCCCGGAAGATATAGGACGAGCCATCGACGAGATAGAGGTGCTGCTTATCGGCCATGCCGCCTGCTAGCAGGCGCCGCCGTGCGCGGGTAGGGGTTTGGCGCGAAGCGTGCTCGTGAGGGAGCAAGCCGTAAATATGGCAAAAATGCGGCGTAATTGCCGCTTGGCCTGCTGTTTGGCTTGTATCGCCCCGCCTCTGTCCTTAAACTTGGCACTGAACCGGACCAGAGAGAACCCGGTCGACGCGCCCTTTCGAGGGTCGCGTGTCATTCGCAGCAAAAAGGAATTCACTTCATGCGCAAGATCATCCTCGCCGCCGCTATCGCGACCTCCGCGCTCGGCCTCGCCGCTTGCAGCGAGACCACCGAGACGGAAACTGAAGAAGCCGTCGATGCCATGGCAGCCGACGCCGAAGCCAATGCCGACAGCGCGGGCGATGCCATCGAAGGCGCTGCCACCGACACCGTCGAAGGCGTCGAAGCCGCGGCCGAAGGCGCTGCCGATGCAGCCGAAAAGACCGCCGACGAAATCGGTGACGCCGCTGCCAACGTGGCTGCCGAAGCCGACGCTGCTGCCGAGTAATAGGGCGGGCATCGCCGCGCCCGATCGGGCTGCGGGATCAATACCAGAAGGGCGGCACCGCGAGGCGCCGCCCTTTTTGCTGGCTGTTGCCGACTGGGAGAGGTCTCAGCCCCCCGTCGCGTAAGGCGCGCTCGCCCAATTGCGGGTCGGATTCTGCTGGGCGCGCACGGCAAAACCGTCATACAGCGCACGGGCGATCGCCGCGATGCGTTCTTCCCGGGCGAGCTTGGTGCCTTGTCCGGTGACGTAGATCGCCACCGCGATCACACGCCCATCGGGGCATTCGATCAGGCCGATATCGCTCGAGGTGTTGTTGAGCGAGCCCGTCTTGTGGCTCACGCGTGCCTCAAGCGGAATATGCGCGGGAATCCGGCGCTTGCCGGTCACAGTGCGGCTCATCGCGCTCAGTATCACCTGACGGCTCTGGTCGGAGAGGTATTCGCCGCGATACAGTCCGGCGAGCAGCCGCACCATCGCGCGCGGCGTGGCAGCATCGCGGGTGTCGATATGGGTGGCCGGATTGTACTCGCCATCGTCGCGTACCAGCGTGGCGATGTCGCGGTTGATCGAGAACGGCGCGATGCCCTTGCGCTGCATCCAGTCATTGACCGCCGACGGGCCGCCAACCGCGGCAAGCAGCGCATCGGTCGCCGGGTTGGAGGATCGGGTGATCATGATCTCGATCAGGTCGATCGCTGGCATATACTGGCCCGGGCGCACCGGCGCCCTGGCCGAAGAGAATTTCGCAGAGGCGACCGGCAGCATCAACGGGAATTCCGAGGTCAGCGAATAACGCCCCTGCTCGACCAGTTCGAGAAAGGCGGCCGCGACCGCGATCTTGCTGGTCGAGGCCATGGGGAAAAGCTGGTCTCCCAGCACCATCACTTCCTCGCCCGTGGCGAGGTCGATGGCGGCCACGCCGATCCGGCCCATCGCGGGATTGGCGAGGTCGGCGATGCGCTGTTCGAAGCTCGAAGCGTAGATCGCCTCGAAGCTCTGGGGCTGGCGCACTTCGGTGCCAAAGGTGCTGTCGAAGGTAGCCTGAAGCTCGTCCGGGCGTGCTGATGCCGGGCTTGCAAGTGCTGCGAAGGAAGCGGCCAGACCGGTGAGGGCGGCAAAAAAGCGGGGACGTGCCATGCGCTGAGGCTACTCCTACAGGGTTTCGGCGGGCTTAACGAAGGACTTATCCACGAGCGATTCGCCGCGACAAGGTCTCATGTCGCCGCGTGCGATGAACGGTGCGCCGGGCACGACCGGCGCTCGGAACAGGGCTTGGCCTGTCCCGACAGGGGCGCAAAGTCCTTGCTCGGCTGGAATTTGAAGTTCGTCGATTGTGATCTTGCAGCACCGCCGACGGCCTTGACTGCGCGCGGGCGTGCGGCAGTCTGCGCGTCAAGCTCTGATCCAAGGGGACTTCAATGACCACAACTGCCGCCCGCAGCGCCACGCGCGTTGCAATTGCCTCCCTGCTGCTCTCCGCTTCAGGTATCGCCGTGGCGCAAAGCGTGCCGATCATCCAGCCCGGCGCACCGGGCAAAGCAAGCAAGACACTCTCCG
>RDXA01000375.1 GCA_004292705.1 Sphingomonadales bacterium
CACCAACCCCGACAAGATGACCGTGGAACTGGATAACCCCTACATCCTGATCCACGAGAAGAAGCTGTCGAACCTGCAGTCGATGCTGCCGATCCTCGAAGCCGTGGTGCAGTCGGGCCGTCCGCTGCTGATCATCGCCGAAGACATCGAAGGCGAAGCGCTGGCGACCCTCGTGGTCAACAAGCTGCGCGGCGGGCTGAAGGTTGCAGCCGTGAAGGCTCCGGGCTTCGGCGATCGTCGCAAGGCGATGCTGCAGGACATCGCGATCCTCACCAAGGGCGAGATGATCAGCGAAGACCTCGGCATCAAGCTCGAAAACGTCACTGTCGGGATGCTCGGCCAGGCCAAGAAGGTCTCGATCGACAAGGACAACACCACCATCGTCGATGGCGCCGGTTCGGCGGACGACATCAAGGCGCGCGTGGCGGAAATCCGCACCCAGATCGACAACACCTCGAGCGATTACGACCGCGAGAAGCTGCAAGAGCGTCTCGCCAAGCTCGCTGGCGGTGTGGCCGTGATCAAGGTCGGCGGCGCGACCGAAGTCGAAGTGAAGGAGCGCAAGGACCGCGTCGATGACGCCCTCCACGCGACCCGCGCTGCGGTTGAGGAAGGCATCGTTCCCGGCGGTGGTACGGCGCTGCTTTACGCCACCAAGGCTCTTGAAGGCCTGAAGGGCGCGAACGAAGACCAGACCCGCGGCATCGACATCATCCGCAAGGCGATCACCGCCCCGATCAAGCAGATCGCCCAGAACGCCGGCCATGATGGCGCCGTCGTTGCAGGCAACCTGCTGCGCGAGAATGACGAAACGCAGGGCTTCAACGCGGCGACGGACGTGTACGAAAACCTGGTCAAGGCCGGCGTGATCGACCCGACCAAGGTCGTGCGCACCGCGCTGCAGGACGCAGCTTCGGTTGCCGGCCTGCTGATCACCACCGAAGCGGCGATCGTCGAGCGTCCGGAAGACAAGCCGGCCTCGCCCCCGATGCCCGACATGGGCGGCATGGGGTTCTGACCTAAGGCGGGCGGGCCAGCGCAAGCTGGCCCGTCCACGCCGCAGGCCGGCCAGCGGGGCCGCAAGGCCCCGTCTGACGACTCCGGCTTTGCCGGAGTCGTCCCAAGCACCAAAACAGAAAACCCCGGCGGAGCGATCCACCGGGGTTTTTTGCAGGATAATCGCAAACTGTCAGCGGCGCTTCAAAATCCGATCAGCGCTGCGCGGATGCAGGGACGGCATCACACGCCCTGCCCGCCCCACCCCCGCAGGCCCTATTCGCAAAGCCCCGCCGCACGCTCGGCCAGGCCCTTCAATCCCCTGCACTTGGGTTTGCGCGGCCGTGCTTCCTCGCGGGTGCCGCTGGCCCCGGAATTCGCCTGACCCATATCACCGCCCATGTCCTCCATTCCGGGGATCAGCATTGTGGAGGAACGGAACCGCACCCGCGCAATCCATTCAGGGTTCCACGGCTTGCGCGTGTCGGCCGGACGCGGTGGATAGGCGAAATCGGCCTGTGGCCCATAGGCCTGAAGGTTGACCATTATCCCCTCGCCGCTGGCCTTGATCACCTCGGCGGGGACGGTGCAGTCGCGCTGTTCTGGCGGCATCACCGTTCCGGCGGCGATCAGCCTGCGCACGCCGACGGGCGAGATCCAGTCCCACAAGGGGCCGCCAAAGGCCTGCTGGCTGGATGACGCCCACCACACCATCTCGGTCGGCGTGCCACCTCGCCCGCCATCCTTGGCCCCCATGGCCCAGGCGTAATAGCCGGTGGCCTTGTCGATCCCGTTCCACGCCAACCGGCTGCCGCCGCCCGCCGCCTCGCTGGTGCGCGCCTGCAGCGGCGGCATGAAATCCTCGGCCAAGGTAAAGGCGATCTCTTTCGAATAGTTCGCCGCGATCCGGTGCGGACCCAGCAACGAGCCATTGGCCGGTACAGACTTGCGGTCATCGCCATGCGGCCAGGTGGTATAGGTGCGGCTGTTGGCAGCGGTCACCCGCCAGTCTTCGGGCAGGTCCACTCCTTGCATGAAGAGACCCGGCGGCATTTCGCCCCTCGCAACCTTGGCGAAGTCGATCACCACCGGCTGGCCCTTGGGCGCATGCTCGCCGCAGCCCCAGAACAGCAGCAGACGCCCGCTCGGACGCTGGAAACTGGATTCGCCCCCGATCTCGCCACGAAGAGGCGGCAGCAAGGTGACCGAGGTGCCGAGCCCTGCGCCTTGGGGCATAAAGTGATCGGCTTGCGGCTTGGGCGCGGTGGTGCTCGCCCCGTGGTGCAGGGTCAGCGAGCGGACGGCCTCGTGCGGGCCGCCGCGCATCATGCCCATCATCGCGCCAAGCCCGCCGCCGCCCGTCATCGCCCCCATGCCGCTCATCGTGGCGGCGTCCATGGCATAGCGCACCGGACCGGGCGCGGCAGGCTGCGATAGCGCGGTGGCAGACAGGAGCGCGGCAGCGCAGCCAAGCCCGCCGAACATGACAAGAGCCGACACATTCAGACGCATGATGATTCTCCCTCCCCGAGACGGGGCGAAGATATCACAAGGCTGATACCGGCGCGAAGCATTGTTACGAGAGCTGCGATACCCCGCTAAGATGCCTGTCTGGCGCGGCGGTCAGCGGCGTCGACCAGCACAAGCCGGTGTTCGCCCATCACCTGACGCATATCCCTGATGCGCGATGCGTCAGGCGATGGCGGCGCCAGAGGCGGGCAGATATCACCAGGCCGCGTAAATCAGCCCCACACCGGCAAGGAGCGAGAACGGAGCCAGAGTGCGCACGGCTGGAGGGGGTATTCGCGCGGCCCACCACTTCGCATAGCCACTATGCCATGCCAGCGGAACGGCCAGCAATACGAACGAGGAAGCGGCGATGAACCATCCCGCGATCTCGAACAGCAGCGGCAGTTTCGACCCCTCAGCGCGGATGATCATGGCCGCACCCGCAATCAAGCGCGGCACCTGTTCGGACAGGTTGACCCGGTGCGATGACGCCGTGAGGCTGAGGATGTGGAGGGCATGGAGCGGCCGCAGCGCCATCATCACGCCGACCGCAACCAGCCAGCCACCCGCAGCGATCAGAACGAGCAGCGCGGCCAACTGCATAGACGGATCACCCGATCCGGTGTTCGCCCTTGATCCACCGCACCGTCCCGGAAGACGCGCGCATGACTACACTTTCGGTGGTGAGGATCGTCTCGCCGGTGGGCTTGCGGCGACGCTTGACCCCGCCCAGCAGCGAGCCGTCGGTCACGCCGGTCGCGGCGAAGATGCAGTCGCCCTTGGCCAGGTCTTCGAGCTTGTAGATGCGATTGAGATCATCGATCCCCCACTTGCGCGCGCGGGCCTTCTCGTCCTCGTTGCGGAACACGAGACGGCCGTTGAACTGCCCGCCCACGCAGCGCAGCGCGGCCGCGGCAAGCACGCCCTCGGGGGCGCCGCCCTGGCCCATGTACATGTCGATCGTGGTGTCTTCATCGGTCACCGCGATCACGCCCGCCACGTCGCCGTCACCGATCAGCACCACGCCGCAGCCGAGTGCGCGCAGCTCGGCGATCAGTTCGGCATGACGCGGGCGATCAAGCACGCAGACGTTGATGTCGGACGGCTTCACCCCCTTGGCTTCGGCCACCGCGCGCACGTTGTCGGACGGGCTCTTGGCGAGATCGATGATCCCCTCGGGGTAGCCGGGGCCGACCGCCAGCTTGTCCATATAGACATCGGGCGCGTTGAGCAGGCAGCCCTCTTCCGCCGCCGCCAGCACCGCCAGCGCATTGGGCCCGGCCTTGGCGGTGATCGTGGTGCCTTCAAGCGGATCGAGCGCGATGTCGATCTTCGGGCCTTTGCCCATGCCGACCTTCTCGCCGATAAACAGCATCGGGGCCTCGTCACGCTCGCCCTCGCCGATCACGACCGTGCCGTCGATATAGAGGTTGTCGAAGGCCTTGCGCATCGCCGCCACCGCCGCCGCGTCCGCCGCCTTCTCGTCTCCGCGCCCGATCAGCTGCGCCGCCGCAATCGCTGCCGCCTCGGTGACGCGCACCATCTCGAGCACCAGCACGCGCTGGATGGCATTGTCGCTGGCAGCTTGTGCGGCAGCGGCAAGGTCGGTATCGGTCGCGGAGTTCATGTGCAATTCAGCCCCCTGTTGGTGTGGTGCCCGTTCTGGGTCGCAGCCACGGATGGAATGCCCTGGCGCTTAAGCGGATGGAGACGGGTTTGTCGAGCAATGCCACGCGTCGCCTGTCAGGTTTTCGCCTCGTTCTGTCGGCTGTGACGCTGGTTAGTGCTCCGGTCGTGCTCGCGCCTCTGGCTGCGCAGGATAAGGGCAGCGCGGCGACCACGCCTGCGGCGGAGCCGACGCCCCCACCGGCTCAACCGGCCCCTGCACCGCGCGTGAACCTGATGGTCACGGTCCCGCGCGGCGAGGTCAATCAGGCGCAGCTTCAGGAATGCCGCGACAATGCCGAAGCCGGGACGATCAGCGGCGAGATCGTGGTCTGCCGCGAAGTGGGAAGCGATGATTCCGCGCTGACGGGCAGCCGCGCGGAGACGCAGAAGCGCTACGCGCAGGAGACCATGCTCAAAGGTGCACCGCGCGCGCCTGATTTCATCGCCGATTGCAAGGATCAGGGAAATCCCTTCGGCTGTATCGGCATCGGCAAAGTGCCGCCTCCTGCATATATCGTCGATTTCGCCGCGCTGCCCACCGCCCCTGCCGGTTCCGATGCCGATCGCATCGCACGCGGCCTGCCGCCACTGGGACAGGAGGGTGAACTGTCGGAGGAAGAGGAGAGGGCCCGGCGCGAGGCGGCGGGAATCAAGACAACCGTCCCGGCGCGCCCGCGGAAGAAGGGCTGACGCAGGGAGGTTCGCAAAGGTCGCGGCGCACGGCGGACGCGACGATCACTTCGGCAGGATCGGCAGCACCAAGGGCTCACCGATCAGGCTCTCCGATCCTTCGAGCAGTTCGAGCGCGCGGGTGACGCAGCGTTCCGGCCCCTCATGCGTGACCATCGCCACCATCACCGCGCCGCCGCTTTGCGACCGGCCCTGCTGGATCAGGCTCTCGATCGAGACGTCTCCGTCGCGCATCGCGGCGGTGATCTCGGCGAGCACGCCGGGGCGGTCGTTCACCATGAAGCGCAGATAGGTGCGCTCTGGCCGGTGGCCGGGCTCGGCGGGCGGGAGCGCGGCGAGCTGCGCGACGGGGATCGAGAACGGCGCGCCCACCTCGTCGCGGGCGATGTCGATGAGGTCGGCAGCGACGGCGCTGGCCGTCGGCCCGTCGCCCGCACCCGCGCCCTGAAACAGCAAGCGCCCGGAGAAATTGCCCTCGGCCACCACCGCGTTGGTCGGGCCGTCGACCGCGCTGAGGGGGTGACCCTTGGCGACCAGACACGGCCGCACGCGTTGCAGCAGGCGCGGGCCATCAGCCGTCTCCTCGACATCCGCCTCACCGATCAGGCGGATGACAAAGCCCAGTGCATCGGCCTGTGCAATGTCCGCGGCGCGCACCTGCGTGATGCCGTTCACCCGCACACCGGCAAAGTCGATCCGCGTGCCAAAGCCGATGGCGGCGAGGATCGCCAGCTTGTGCGCCGCATCCACGCCCTCGATGTCGAAGGCGGGATCAGCCTCGGCAAAGCCCAGCCGCTGCGCCTCGGCCAGCACATCGGCAAAGTCGGCCCCGGTCGCCTCCATCTCGGACAGGATGTAATTGCAGGTGCCGTTGAGGATACCATAGACCTTGGTCAGCGCATTGGCGCTGGTGCCTTCGCGCAGGCCCTTGATGACGGGGATACCGCCCGCCACTGCCGCCTCGAACTTGAGCGGGGCATTATGGCTTTCCGCGATCCCGGCCAGTTCGAGCCCATGATGGGCGATCATGGCCTTGTTCGCCGTGACCAATCCCTTGCCCGCGCTCAGCGCCGCGCGCGAGCAGGCGAGCGCCGGGCCGTCGGTGCCACCGACCAGCTCGACCACCACATCGACATCATCGCGCCGGGCGAGCGCGGTCATATCGTCCTCCCAGGCAAAGCGGGCAATATCGACGCCGCGATCCTTGCCCCGGTCGCGCGCGCTCACGGCCACCACTTCGATCGGGCGACCGGCGCGCGCGGCGATAAGCTTGGCATTGGTGTCGAGCAGGCGGATCACGCCAGCCCCGACGGTGCCGATCCCGGCAATAGCAATGCGCAGCGGCTGAGCGGCGCCAGGGGCGGCGATATCGGTCAAGCGGTCCTCCATCAGTGACGGGGACCGGCGCTTAACCCTGCCGCGCGCGCGGTCAAGCGCGGATGCGCGCGCCTAGCCCTGCGTGATCCGCCGTTCGCACGGCCCCAGTGCCTCTCGGACAAAAGCATAGTCACCCGCCGCCAGCCGCCGCTCAGCAGATTCGCGGGCCAGATTGGCATTGCTCGGCAGCTGGGCCGGGAGCGAACAGGCGAGGCGATACCAGCGCAGGGTTTCGGGCGCAGGCGGGCGCGCCGCCGAATCGATGATCTCGCCCCACGAAACCCCCCACTGCACCCGCTGCCCGGGACGGCGCAGCACCGTAATCGAAACGGGCGAGCGGTTTTCGGTTGCGAGGAAAATCTGTGTCTCCGATTCGCCGGTCAAGGTGCCCGGCACGGCCAGGGCATCGCTGATCCCGGTAATGCGCGGCGGCACCTCGCTCGCGTAAAGCTCGGTCAGGATCGGGCGCAGCTGTGTTTCCAGCGCAGGCGTCCACGCGAGTTGCGCGCCCGGCGCCACCAGCTGCACCTCGCCCGCGCGCCCCGGCACAGTGCGCGCAAACAGCAGGAATTCACGCTTCTTGAGCGCCGGAACCTTGCGCTTTGCATCAAGCGGCACGTCCACGAGATAGGCGATTGTGCTGCCCACACTGCTGCGTCCGGCGATCAGGGCAACCGTATTCGCTTCAATGTAGAGACGCGCGAATCCCGGTGCGAGGCCCGGCGCACGTTCGGGCTTGAGAGCGGTCTGGCGGCGAATCTGCACCCGCAAGACCAGTTCGGATGCGTCCGAGAGCGTCGCAAGATCGGCATAGGTCGGCCCTTGCAAAGGTGCGAACGCCCCGGTCATCGGCGTTTGTGCATGGCCTGCAAAAGGCATCAGGGCGAGCCCCGAAAGCACACCGACCTTAAGCTTCAGACTCTTGAAAAGGAACATTAATTTACCCTTAACTCTTGCATGGAGTGCAACGCCAGGCGTGCAGCGATACGGCCTGATCTTAGCAGGGCTTGTTGCACATGGCTCGCAGTGAATCCGCGCTGAACCGCAAAAGCGTTTGATCGGCTAGGGGATGCCCGTTAAAGCCTCGGTGACTGATCGCGCGGGACTGGGGACATTGCCGCGGGGACAGTTCAGGTTGCGTGCTGGGCTCGTCTGTCCAGCACGTGCCAGCCGGGGAGAGTTCGGGCGAATGGCGCAGAGCGCGGGCCCGTTGTTTCAATCCCGGCGTGGGAGGACCGAAATGACCGGGATCTGCTCGTCGACCACAACGGCCGAGGGGTGGGGAGTGTGCTGATCGCAAGATCGGCGAGTATTTGGAGAGAAAGCGCTGGATGTCCTACGCTAGCCAACAACAAGGATTGACCGGGCCCAAGCTCGTGTCGCTGATCATCGCATTGTCGATCGTCGGCCTCGTGGGGACGGGCATGGTTCTTTTCCTTGCCGTCGACGCCGTAAAGGAGATGGTGGAACGCGTTACCACCGTGAACGTCGAGGAAGAGCCGCCGCCACCCGAGGAAGAGCCGCCGCCACCGGAAGAGATGCCGGAGCCGACGTCGCCGCCGCCGCCGGTCGCGCCTCCGCCACCCTTCAACATCGCGCCCAATCCTCCGCAGATGGAAACCCGTCAGGACCCGCCGCCACCGGCACCGACGCAGACCCGTCCGAGCACGGCACCTTCGGCACCTCCGGGGCCGCCGGCGCCGCCGCGGGTATCGAAGGCACGTGGCGTGCAGCCGAAGAACCAGCGCAGCTGGGCCGCGCGCATTCAGGAAAACTACCCGCGTCGTGCCGCGCAGGAAGAAATCGAGGGCACCGTCGGTGTACGGGTCACCGTGACTGCCGATGGCCGCGCGACCGGCTGTTCGGTTACCTCGTCCAGCGGCTCCGACATTCTTGACGGCGCGGCATGCAAGGACCTCGAACGCTACGGCCGGTTTGACCCGGCGCTCGACGACGACGGCAACCCGACAAACGCCAGCTGGTCGACCCGCATTACCTACAAGCTGAACTGACGGATCAACAGGCCGGCAGCCCAGCTGTCGGCCTCCCAACGACAATTCTTTCAAGAGGACTTTCGCAATGAACCTTTACCTTCTCGCCGCCGCCGCTGGCGAAGCAGCGCCCGAAAACAAGTTCGGCTTCGTCGAAGCCATGAAGGAAGGCGGCCCGGTCGCCTGGTCGATCCTTACCGTCATGGTCATCATGTCGGTCGGCTCATTCTACATCATGTTCACCAAGCTGTTCGAGCAGAACAAGATCATGAAGCAGTACAACACCGTGCAGAACCAGTTCTGGCGGGCTGCCAGCCTCAAGGAAGGCGCGACCAAGCTCGACAAGGACAGCGCATGGCGCCAGCTGGCCGACGATGCGGTGAAGGCTCAGGAAGACCACGGCAAGATGACCGACAGCCTCGAATCGCATGACTACATGCATGGTTCGCTCCAGCGTTCGGAAGACTCGATCAACGCGGTGCTCGCGGGTGGTCTGCCGTTCCTCGCCACCGTGGGTGCGACCGCTCCGTTCGTCGGTCTGCTCGGCACCGTGATCGGCATCTACCGCGCGCTGATCAACATCGGCATCGCCGGTTCGGCCTCGATCGACAAGGTCGCAGGTCCGGTCGGTGAAGCGCTGATCATGACCGCGATCGGTCTGCTCGTGGCGGTTCCGGCCGTGCTCGCGTTCAACTGGCTGCAGTCGCGCAACCGTCGCATTGCTGCCATGCTGAACAGCTTCTCGACCGATCTGCTCGCTTACATGAACTCGAACGGCGCGGTGAAGCCGGCGGTCGTGTCGGCTCCGGCAGCGAAGCCTGCTGCCAAGCCCGCCGCCGCTCCGGCTGCCAAGTCCTGATCGTCATTGTCGCAGGCAGGCGGGAGCGGCCCTTGCGTCGCTCCCGCTGCTGCCCGGCCAGTTCCCTTCGGGGCGCTGTCACCGGGCAGACATTTCAAGTCAATGTTTTGACAGGCTAGGAATTCACAATGGCGATTTCTACGGGAGGCGGGGCGGATACCCCATTGTCCGACATCAACACCACGCCGTTGGTGGACGTGATGCTGGTGCTCCTGATCATCTTCCTCATCGCGGTTCCGGTCGCGATCCAGACGATCGAGAAACTGGAAATTCCGGTGTTCGAATCGGTGGAATCAAAGGACAAGGTTGAAAACCTGCTGCTGACCGTCAGCACCACCGATGCCGCCGGTCGCAGCGCCGGAGATCCGGGCTTCGAAGGCGCATCGCGTGAAGGCGAATGCAGGGTCTACTTCAACAACATCACGCCCGTGAGCTCGGAAGAGTTGCAGAAGATGGCGTTCGACCGCCTCGATGCAATCGTCAAGCGCGCCGGCGGCGCCGAAGCGCTGATGGAAGATCCGGAGAAGGTGCCCCAGGTCCACATCCGCGGCGACGTCAACGCGCCATGGAAGTGCGTAGCGGGCGCGATCTTCAACATCCAGATGGCGGGTTATCCGATCGTCGGGTTCATCTCGAACCCTGTCGAACCGGGTATCTGATCGCTCAAGCGAACTTAAGGAGTAACTGACATGGGTATGGCCGGAGGAAAACTCGACGGCGAGCCGATGATGGATATGAACATGACTCCGCTGATCGACGTTTTGCTCGTTCTGCTGATCATGTTCATCATCACCATCCCGGTGGCAACGCATTCGGTCGATATCGACCTTCCGCAGCCGCAGCCGAATGATACGCCGCCACCGATCGATCCGGTCAAGAACAAGCTGGTTCTGACCCCCCAGGACCAGATCCTGTGGAACGGGACAGCGATCAGCGAGGGCCAGCTGGTCGAAACTCTGGCTCAGACGACCAAGATGACGCCCGAGCCCGAACTCCAGTTCGAGCCCGAAGCGCTTGCCAGCTACAGCCTTTCGGCCCGTGTGCTGCAGGACATCAAGTCATCGGGCGTGACCAAGTTCGGTTTTGTCGGCAACGACAAGTATCGCGTGTTCGGCAAGTAAACTCGTCGGACGGCCGTCATGCGGTCGTTGCCGGGTCATTGCGACATCATGAGGGGCGCTGCGAGTAATCGCGGCGCCCTTTTTTCGTGGGGCAGCCAGATTATGCCGGGCGTGACCGGCATCCCGGAAGATCATCCGGGATCAATGATTCACGTGGAAGCGAAGCTTTGCCGCAGGCGCAAATACTTCGGGAACGCTGGTGATGCTAATTCCCCTCCGGCACCGGATCGGGCCGCATCGCCGCCGCGATCAGCCCCTCGGCCTCGAGCAGCAATTCGTCATCGACCGCCCCCTGCGGCACCGCCTCGCGGCCGATCATGGTCATCACCGGCACCGCCAGCGGCGAGACCCGCTCCAGCTCGACATGGACCAGTTCGGACTGCGACCGTTCGAGCAGATCGGCGAGTCGGCCAACGTCCGTCATCCGTGCCCGCGCATCGGCCCAGGCGGCCTCGATCAGCACGTGATCGGGCTCGTATTTGCGCAGCACGTCATAGATCAGGTCGGTCGAGAAGGTGACCTGCTTGCCGGTCTTGCGCTGCCCGGGATGCTGGCGCTCGACGAGGCCCGAAATCACCGCCACCTCGCGGAAAGCGCGGCGCAGCAGGTGGCTTTCGGTGACCCACTCCACGAATTCGCCGGTGAGAATATCGGGCGATAACAAAGGCGCAGGATCGGTGACCGGCTTCAGCCCCCACACCGCGAGGCAATAGTCGTTCGCCACGAAGCCGCCGGGCAGCAGCCCGCGGTCCTCCATCCGCCGGGTGATCAGCATCCCCAGCGACTGGTTCGCGTTCCAGCCCTCGAAAGTGTAGTATGCGGTGTAGTGCTTGCCGCCATGCGGGAAGCTTTCGACCAGCAGTTCCCCCGGCGCGGGCAGGCGCGAGCGATAGTCCTGCATCTCCAGCCATTCGCGCACATCGTCGGGGAACCGCCCCCAGCCCGCGCGGTCGGCCAGCATCGCCTGCACCCGGGTGGAAAGGTGGGTGGTCAGCGGCAGGCGCAGCCCGCCGTAACTCGGAATGGTGGCGCTCTTCTTGGCGGCGCGGACGGTGACGTCCATGTCCTTCACCCCCTCGACCTCGAGGCTCATGCCGGCGAAGAAGAAGGTGTCGCCGGGGGAAAGCTGCGCGGCGAAACGTTCCTCGACCTTGCCGAGGCTGCGGCCGTTCCTGAAACGCACCGTGAGCATCTCGCTATCGACGATGATCCCCGCGTTCATCCGGTGGCGCTGGGCCTGACTGGGATGGGCGAGCCGCCACACGCCCGCCTTGTCGCGCACGATCCGCTGGAACCGGTCATAGGCCCTGAGCGCATAGCCGCCATTGGAGACGAACCCCAAAATCCGCTGGAAGGTCTCCGCATCGACCCAGCTATAGGCGAGGCTGCTCCGCACCTCGGCCAGCAAAGCGTCCTCGTGGAACGGCCCGGCGCAGGCACAGGCCATCACGTGCTGGGCGAGCACATCGAGACTTCCCGGGCGGAAGGCCTCGCCGTCGCGCTGGCCCTCGTCCACGGCATCCTTGGCCGCCATCGCCTCGAGGAATTCGAAGCGATTGCCCGGCACCAGCACCGCGCGGCTCGGCGTGTCGAGCCGGTGCCCCGCCCGCCCGATCCGCTGGAGCAGGCGCGAGGAACCCTTGGGCGCGCCCATCTGAACCACCAGATCAATGTCGCCCCAGTCGATCCCGAGATCGAGGCTCGCGGTGCACACCAGCGCCCGCAATTCCCCGCGCGCCATCGCCTCTTCCACCTTGCGCCGCGCCTCGGTGCTGAGCGAGCCGTGGTGGATGCCGATCGGCAGATGATCCTCGTTCTCCTCCCACAGGCACTGGAAGATGAACTCGGCCAGAAAGCGCGTGTTGGTGAAGACCAGCGTGGTGCGATTGGCCTTGATCGCCGCGTAGAGCTGCGGGACGGCCCAGCGCCCAGCGTGCCCGCCCCACGGCACGCGCTCCTCCTGCGGGAGCAGGATTTCGACTTCGGGATCGGCCCCCTCCTCGCCGATGACCAGATCGGCGGCGGTGATTTCACCGGAGCCGTCGTCCGTCTGCGGCGCGAGCCATTCCTGAAAGTCGCG
>RDXA01000207.1 GCA_004292705.1 Sphingomonadales bacterium
GGATCAGCAGCAGGCCTGACAGCGCCGCGCCTGCGCGCAGGGAAGCGGTGAGCGCGGCGATCATCAGCCCGATGGCCGCCAGCCCCGGCGTGCCTGCGACAAGGCCGAGGAGGAGGATCTGGAACGTCTCCCCCTCGATCTTGAGCAGCGCGGCGGCAGGAAATGTCGCTACCAGCAAGGGCGGTCCGAAGCTGAGCCAATGGGCGACGAGCCGCACCGCCATCATCGCCTCTTCCGCCATGCCGCGCAGCTTCAGCTGGTCGAAAAAGCCAAGCTCGATGTCGCGCATCACCAGTTTTTCCAATGGCAGGATCGCCGCCAGCAGCGCCGCGATCCACACCACCCCGCCGCCGGTCTTCGCCAGCACATTGGCATCCGGCCCGACCGCGAAGGGGAACAGCATGGCGACGGCGACGAAGAACACCACGGGCAAGGCTGCACCGTTTCCGGTAAACGGGAAGAATTGCGCCAGATCGCGTTTGAGCAGCGCGGCGATCATGCCTCCTCCTCCTGCGCCGCAGGGGCGAAGTCCTCGATGGCGAAGGTCTTCATCCCCGGCACATCGAGCGGCTGGTGCGAGGCGATCAGTGCGATGCCACCGTTGCCGCAATGCTCTCGCAACAGGGCGCTGACGAGCCCTTGCGAGGCGGTATCGAGGCCCGACAAGGGCTCGTCCAGCAGCCAGACCGGCGCGGCCTGTCCCAGCACGCGGGCGAGCGCGGCGCGCTTTTTCTGGCCGGTCGAGAGGTAGCGCACCGGCACTTCGGCCAGAGTATCGAGCCTCATCCGCGCCATGATCGCTTCCGCTTCATCCGCGCCGTCCAGCGCGAACCAGAACGCCAGCGCGCGGCCCAAGGGCAGATCGGGATCAAGCCCGGTGCGTTCGTCCAGCAGTGCCAGCGCACCCTCCCGCCTGACGCTTCCTGCATAGGGTGTTGTCAGCCCGGCCAGCGCCCGGATCAGCGTGGTCTTGCCCGCGCCGTTCGCCCCCGTCACATGGCACGCCGCGCCCGCCTCCAGCCGGAACGACAGCCGCCGGAACAGCAGCCGCTCTCCCCGTCGGCAGGCGAGGTTTTCGGCGATCAGACTGGGCGAGGGTGCTTGCATTGCGCAAGCGCGTTAGGGAAAAGGGCGCGCGCAAACAAGCGACCCCTCTTGCCGGAGTGCCCCATGCCCATCCCCGAATTCACGTCCGAGGAAACCGCCGAGTTGCTTCAGGCCCACCCCGCATGGAGCCTCGCGCGCAATGGCAAGGCGATCACCCGCACCTTCCAGTTCGGGGATTTTTCCGAGGCGTGGGGCTTCATGTCGCGCGTCGCCTTGCTGGCCGAGGCGCAGGATCATCACCCCGAGTGGTTCAACGTCTATGCCAAGGTCGAGGTGACGCTGACCACCCATGATGCAGGCGAGACCGGCGGTCTCTCGCAGCGCGATGCCAAGCTGGCCCGGGCGATTGACGGGATTATCTCAAACTAGCTTCGCTCGCCCTGAGCTTGCCGGAAGCGACGTTGGCCGACAGGGGCAACGGCGGTCCGTCTTTCGATTGCGCCGCTTGAATGGGGCGCAAGGCTTTGAAAAGCTCAGCCCGAACGGGGTAGGGGCTACTTCCCCAGCAGCCCGTGCCGACCCGCCGCGCGCTGTTGCTTGCGCACCTTGCCCGGCATCCAGCGCTTGCCGAAAGCGAGCTGGCGCGCGGTCTTGCCAACCAGATAGTGCAGCTCGTGGCCATGGACCGCGTTCCAGATCGCCTCGGCAACCTCCTCCACTGGGGTGATCTCAAGTCCGGCGGCGGTCACGCGGGTGCGGATGTTTTCGTTGGTCTTGCGGTTGCCGGTGGAGTCGAGCAGCGGGGTATCGATGAAGCTGGGGCAGATCGAGGCGACTGTGATCCCGTCCGGTGCCCATTCGGCATCGAGGCTTTCGGCAATCCCGCGCACGCCGAACTTGGTCGCGCTGTAAACGCTCATCCCGCTGCCGCCGGTGAGCCCGGCAGCGCTGGCGATGTTGATCAGCGCTGATCCCGGCCCTGAGGCCTTGAGGTAGGGATAGACTGCCTGTGCGCCGTAGAGGACCCCGCGCAGATTGATGTCGAGACAGGCGTCGATCTCGTCCTTGCTCAGCTCCGCGAGCGGGCCGCCGGTGCCGATCCCGGCATTGTTGACCATCGCATCGATCCGCCCTCCGGCGGCGGCGGCGAAAGCGGCCAGCGCCTCGTCCCATGCCGCCCGGTCGCGCACGTCGAGGCGGCCTGCCCACTTGGCCTCACCCGCGATCAGATCAAGCGTCCCTGCCATCCCCGCATCGCTGATATCGGCGACCCCGACAAACCACCCGCGCGCGGCGAAGTGCAAGGCGGCGGCGCGGCCAATGCCCGATCCGCCGCCGGTGATGAAGATGCTGCGCT